>CAXSDU010000078.1:6733-17799 GCA_964236165.1 uncultured Parafilimonas sp.
TGTAACACCGCTTGCAGCAGGAACAACTTATTACTATCGTGTAAGAGCAAGCAATGCATGCGGTACAAGTGGCAATTCAGGAACTACTACCTACGCAACTTTACCTGCTGCACCAGCAGCACCCGGAGCAATTGGCGGAACAACTCCGCAATGTCCTGGTGTAACGAATCAAATTTATAGTATATCATCAGTTACCAATGCCACAACTTATACATGGACAGTGCCAACAGGATGGACAATAACAGGAGGACAAAATACTACACAAATCACTGTAACAACAGGAGCTGCAGGGCAAGATGGAAATATAAGCGTAACAGCGGGTAATACTTGTGGTACAAGCGGCCCAAGCTCACTTGCCGTACGGGTAACACCTACACCAGTGGTTACTAATAATCCTTCTTTAAATATATGCAATGGCGATAATACCAATATTACGTTTACAGCAAGTACGCCAAGCACCTTCACCTGGACTTTAGGAACAATAACTGGAGGAATAACTGGCGCGAGTGCCAATTCTGGCTCTTTAATAAGTCAGGTACTTACAAATCCCGACCTGAATACAGCAGGTACAGTACCATATATAGTAACTCCAACATCTACAGATGGAGGTTGCGCAGGTAATCCTTACACAATTACGGTTAGAGTAAATGCGCCGGTTGCGATTGTTACCCAACCCGTATCAGATACTACGTGCGCCACACTACCGGTAAGTTTTGTTGTAAGCGCAACCGGTACAGGCTTAACCTATCAATGGTATAACAGTGTAGTTGGTGCGCTCACCGACGATGCCAATATCTCTGGTTCTCAAGCTGCCGAATTAGACATTGATCAGGCAGATGCTGGTGATGTAGGAACGTACTGGGTAGTTGTAAGCGGAACATCTCCTTGCGGACCTGTTGAATCAGATCATGTTAATCTTGTCATTAACAAGTCTATTACAATTAATACGCAACCGCAACCACAAACTGTTTGTGCAGGCGGTACGGCTGTATTCACTATTGATGCTTCTTCAGCTACTGGTGTAACATATCAATGGAAAAAGGGTACCACCGATTTGTTGGACGGACCCATAGGAGATGGCGCAGTAATTTCAGGTGCTGCAACTTCTACGTTAACCATTACCGGTGTAACTGCTGCAGAAGCAGCTACTAATTATAATGCGCTTGTAATTAGCCCTGGTGGCAATGATTGTAACCAGGCTAAATCGAAAATTGTAAAACTTTCAGTTAATCCAATACCAACTGCTGATCAACTTTCAGATGTAATTGTTTGTAATGGATTCCCTACCGGTCTTATACATTTTACCGGTTCTGCAGCAGGCACAGTATATGATTGGTTAAACAGCGATCCTTCGATTGGTCTTGGTTCAAGTGGAACAGGAGATATTTCATCGTTTAATGCTATTAATACTGGTAGTTCTCTTGTAACTGCTACAATAACTGTAACCCCAAAGTACACCAATTCTGGTATACCTGCAGCTACCTGTACAGGTGCACAAATGATTTTTCATATTAAGGTAAATCCAACACCTAAGATAACAGCAACACCTGCTTCAAATGAAATTTGTTCCGGTAGTTCAACTTCTATTGCATTAAGCAGCAATGTAACCACCGCAACGTTTAGCTGGATGGTAGTTCAAACCGGCGCAAGTGGCGCTTCCGCATCAAGTGGAAATTTGATTAATCAAACATTAACAGCAACCGGTACCTCACAGGGAACAGCTGTTTATACAATTACATCCTTGGCTGACGGATGTACCAGTACGCAAACGGTTACTGTAAAAGTGAATCCTATTCCAACTGTAATTGCTACGCCTTCTGGAAAAACAATATGTTCAGGAACTGCACCATCTATTGCATTAACAAGCAATGTCCCGGGAGCTACTTTTAAATGGACCGTTGTACAAACAAATGTTACAGGAGCTTCAGACGTAAATGGCAGTAACACTATATCGCAGGTATTAACAGCAACTACTGCCAGCCAGGGTCAGGCAGTTTATACAGTTACACCAACGTTTAATAGTTGCAGCGGAAATCCTATTACTGTAACTATTAAGGTGAATCCAGCGCCGGCTATTTCCGATTATTCAACAAGTATCTGTAGCGGTAACGCTGTTAGTTATACACCGCCGAATGGCTCAGGTAATATAATTCCAACTGGTACAACCTATACGTGGAGCGCACCCGTTGTAGCCGGAGTAACAGGAACGATTTCGGGAACCGATCAGAGTTCATTTAATAGTGGAGCTTTAGTGAATTCAACAGCCAATCCAATTGATGTGGTTTATACTATATTTCCAACTGCCGGCGCTGCTGTAGGAGGTTGTACAGGTAATTCTTTTAAAGTAATTGTTACAGTTAAACCTGTTCCAAGTGTAAGTGTAACGCCTGCATCAAAAGAAATATGCAGTGGGGCTAATTTTACAATTGCTGTAGCAAGCGTAGTTCCCGGAACTATCACAAGCTGGTCAGTGGCAGGAGGAGCATACCCTGCTAATATTACTTCATCTATTGGCACAAGCGGCAGCGGTACGATTAACAATGCAACGATGAGTAATTCATCAACGACTGGTACTGCTATACCGGTTACATTCAATGTAACTATACAGGCAACCAGCAGCGGTTGTATTACCACAACATCAGTTATTATTCGGGTGGATGCACCATTAACTGCACCAGTTATTGCGGCTTCGCAGATTCTTTGCTATGGTGCTTCTCCTACTCCATTGACATCTACAATATCAGGCGGAAGAGGTAATTATACTTATAAATGGCAGAAGAGTACGTCTTCAACCGGACCATGGTCACTGATAGTTGGCGCTAATAGCGCAACTTATACACCTCCACGACCCAACGCATTAACTTATTACCAATTAGTGGTTACCGATGATTGCGGAACGGCGACAAGCAATATAATACAAATATCCACTGGAGATGATTTTGGATTAACGTTTAATACTGATAATACTCCATCTGTTTTATGCGCTGAAAATTCATTTCACTATAGTACTGAAGCCATTAGCTTCGGTTCTTTATCCGGTAACAGAACTATTCGTTATGCATGGCAGTCAATTGATCCAGGATATTTTACAAGCACTGCAACGAACCCATTTGGAACAACGCATGATTTTCTTGGATTTATTTATTATTTCGATGGAGATGCCGATTTTAAAGTCCACAATTCAACAAATGCTCCTGTTTCAAAAGACTTAGTTATTACACCTAAGATATTGAATGCTGATGGAAGTGATTATTGTAATCTTACAGCTGATATCGTTACTGTTGCTATTAATCCGGTTCCAGTTATTGCTAATAGTACAACCAGTACATGTAGCGGCACAGCATTTACTTATTCGCCGGTAAATGGTTCACCAGCCGGTAATGTTGTACCAACAAATACAACTTATACATGGATGGTACCTGCAAATAGTTTAGGAGCTACTACCCAAAATACTGCTCAATCTTCTATAAGCCAAACATTAACGAATAACACCGGTTCTCCACAAACGGTAAGATATACTGTTACACCTTCATATACAGGCTCACCTACTCCAAACTGTCCTGGAAATAATTTCTTTCTTGATGTTACCGTAAATCCAACCATAACTGCCGGAACTCTGAGTGGTCCATCTTCACTTTGTAAAGATGTGACAACAACAATAGGAACTTTTAGTTCAAATGGTACACCGGGCGGTATCTGGTCAAGTTCTGATCAGACAGTTGCAACTGTGAACTCATCTACAGGAGTGGTAACAACAATTAATGCAGGAACAACAAACATCACATATAAATTTAATGCAGGCTCTGGCTGTGGAACTCCTGTTTCAAGCTCTAAACAACTTATTGTAAACGATGATGTAACTGCAGGTACAATAACAGGAACTCCGACCAGTATTTGTATTGGTGGAACAACTCAATATTCTACCAACGGGACAACAGGCGGAACATGGACAAGTGATGGCACTGCTATTGCTACAGTTGATGGAACAGGAAAAGTAACAGGCGTAGGTGCTGGTACTACAACAATTAGATACACACTCACTTTTGGATGTAATCCTTCTCCTGCATTTGCATTAAGAACAATAACAGTTAACCGGCCTTCCATAGCACCTACAACAATAACTTCATCTGGCACTATTTGCAAGGGAAATAATATTATGTTAACTGTCGGCGGTGGTACCCTAGGCACAGGTGCGGTGATAAAATGGTATACCGGTTCATGTGGTGGAACAGCCGTAGGAACAGGTGCTACTATAACAGTAAGTCCGACTACTACTACAACATATTACGCCCGATATGAAGATCCCGTTCCATGCAATATAAACACAACTTGTTTATCGACAACTGTAACCGTTAATCAGCCTTCACTAGCACCTACAACAATAACTTCATCTGGCACTATTTGCAAGGGAAATAATATAATGCTGACTGTTGGTGGTGGTACGCTAGGAACAGGTGCAGTGATTAAATGGTATACCGGTTCATGTGGTGGAATAGCCATAGGAACAGGTGCTACAATAACAGTAAATCCGATTACTACAACAACATATTATGCCCGCTATGAAGACCCTACTCCATGCAATACAACCACAACGTGTTTATCGACAACTGTAACCGTTAATCAGCCTTCACTAGCACCTACAACAATAACTTCATCTGGCACTATTTGCAAGGGAAATAATATAATGCTGACTGTTGGTGGTGGTACGCTAGGAACAGGTGCAGTGATTAAATGGTATACCGGTTCATGTGGTGGAATAGCCATAGGAACAGGTGCTACAATAACAGTAAGTCCGACTACAACAACAATATATTACGCCCGTTTTGAAGACCCTGCTCCATGCAATACAAGCACAACCTGTTTATCGACAACTGTAACTGTTAATGGCAATACGTGGACAGGTATTGCCGGAATTGATTGGAGTAATCCAGCTAACTGGTGTGGAAATATTGTTCCAACAGGTGCATCGGACGCCATAATTCCAAGTGTTCCAAATCTGCCGGTATTAACAAGCAGTGTTGCTGTAAACAATCTTACAATGCAATCTGGTGCAACTCTTACTTTAACAGGAAATACTCTAACAATTAACGGAACTTATTCTGGTACCGGCACCTTAACCGGCAGCTCAGCCTCGGGATTAGTTGTCAATACTACTAGCAATGCAGGCACCATCTATTTTACGCCAAATGATTTTGCGAACAATAAGATTACCAATAACTATTTAAAGGCACTTATGCTTAATAGTAACGCCACTGCAACTATTGGCGATTCTCTAAATATTGCAGTAGGTACATTTACTGATCCGGGTTCATTAGTTGTAGGTTCAGCCACAGGCTCAAATGCCATATTACATACAGATGATGTATCAGGTGGCGGTGTACTTACATTAAAATCAAATGTCAACGGAGATGCAAGAGTTGCCGAATCTTATGGAACAATTAAAGGCAATGTAGTTGTAGAGCGTTATATTCCACCAAGAAGAGCCTGGCGCTTTGTAACCGCACCGGTAAAAAGCAACCAAACTATAAACCAATCATGGCAGGAAGGACAGGTAAATACAGCATACTATCCTTTACCGGGCTCGAGTGACAGATTCCCAGGATATGGAACTGAAATTACAAATGATAATCTTGCGGCTCATGGCTATGATTTAAATACGACGACTAATCCCTCTATCAGATACTGGGATCCTGCGGCAAACGATTTTCTTGCACTTCCTCAAACAGGTGGTACCTTAACCACAATGCTTAATGACTATTCCGGTTATTATTTATTTGTTAGAGGCAGCAGGGCTATTAATTTATCTCAGGCAATTTATGCACCGCCGGATCCTACGGTCTTGCGTGCTAACGGTACACTTGGCGAAACAGGCATTAATTCTAATAAAGTAAGTATAAACAGTGGAACAATGCCTGCTAATAGTTACTTATTTGTTGGCAATCCTTATGCATCTGCTATCAAATTATCAGATGTATTACATAGCAGAATAACTGGGTTTAAACCGGATATTTTCTGGGTATGGGATCCCAAGATCAATGGATCTTTGGGTGTAGGCACATATGTAGCATTTAGTAGCGGAGTATGGCAAACCGTTGGAGGTAGTTATTCTGCTACAGATCCGCCGGTTATACAGAGCGGGCAGGCATTTATGGTAAGATTGGATAATGGAAATACAAGTGGTTCTCTTGAGTTTGATCAAGTGGACAAAAATATTACCGAAGCAAATGTGTTTGGCATACAACAGCAAAATCAGCAGACAGTTTTTCATACTACCCTTATGACACCATTAGGGAATGATTTAACGCTTCTGGATGGTGTAGCTGCAGCATTTGGTACAAGTAACAGTGCAGGTATTGATAAGAAAAATGCTTCTAAAAAATGGAATACAACGGAGAGTATTGGACTTTTCAGAAATAATACATGGCAAGCGATAGAGTTCCGCCCGGTACCAATACTTACAGATACACTTTTTTACTCATTATATTATTTAAATCAGAAAAGTTATGCCTTACAAATTACGGCACAGGATGTACCGGCAGGCTTTCCTCAAGCATGGTTAGTAGATAAATATCTAAACACAAAAACAGCACTTGATATTAGTAAACCACTAACATATAGCTTTACTGCCAATAGTGATGTAAACAGTTACCGAAACCGCTTTATGCTGGTATTTAAACGGCAGTTTGTAGCCACCCCCGTACCTGTTACTAAAGTAGCCAATCAGGCCAACCCAGGAACAACAGGCAATGCGAATAGTATTGCTACATCAAAAAGCAGTATAGATATTTATCCTAACCCGATCGCAACGGGAGAAAAAGTTACGCTTAAATTTAGTAATATGGTGAAAGGCCGATATGAGGTAACAATAACAAATACCGGCGGCAAAGCATTAGCGGAGAAAACTATTATGCACGATGGCGGCAGTAGTAGCCATACACTGCAAACCGATTCAAGATGGGCGGCAGGTAGTTATATATTACAGATTACCAGTGAAAATGGATATAGCTTAACAACTAAGCTTATAATTAGCAAGTAAACATGAACCTTCCAGGTTTTAAACCTGGAAGGTTATAAAATAGTAAAGATAATTTAGCTTTAAATCAATAAGGCTTTCCTTCCCTTTACAAGGGGAATTAGAGATGAACTTAATCCGTATACCAAGATCCATTTAAACCAAATACATAAATGCATTGACTTGTTCAGGCATTAAATATTAACTGCTGATAATAGCTGCAGCTATTGCTATGGCTTTTATTTAAAAATTAAAAATTATGAAAAAGAATTTTATTTGTTGCCTTATAAGAATTATATGTTTTATAATGGTATGTGTTTGTTTGATGGTATCTGAAAAAAGCATTGCGCAAAAAAAAAGTACAGCTTTTTTAAATAACCCAGTGGTTTATATTAACCTTATGCTTCCTTATGAAAACAATTTATTACTTGTAGATGGAACGGGCGCTTTGTATTCAAACAAATTCTCAGCAAAAGTAGATGAGGATGATGCTGGTAAACTTTCTAACAGGAACGAAAATATCTGTCTGCTGCGTGATAAGCAGAAACTTGCTATTGAAACAAGACCTTTACCGAAACAAACAGACACACTGTTTATTAATATGTGGGGATTATATTACAGCAAAGCATACAGTTTGCAAATATCATTTAAAGCGATCCCTTTAATGCTGCCGGTAGATGCATGGCTGATTGATAACTATTTGCATAAACAAACGGCGATAGATTTGTTTGGTAAAACACTATATAATTTTTCTGCTAATAAAGACAGCAACAGTTATGTGAATCGTTTTAAAATTGTTTTTATTCGTAACTATCAAAAAGAAGATGAAATTACTAGTATAAATAAGGCATCAACATTAAACGTTGCTGAAGTAACTGCTTATCCAAACCCAGTAACAGGTAATAAACTTACACTGCGATTTAATGATATGCCAAAAGATTATTATAACATAAAGCTGAGTGGTCTATCAGGAGAAATTTTATCAGCCCAAAATATTATACATTATGGTGGGAGTAATGAATACTATTTACCAGTAAACTCCGTTTATACCAAAGGAATTTATACTGTTATAATCTCCGGAAGAGATACTAAAAAAATAATACATTTGCCTGTTGTTATAGAATAAATAATTATGGTATGCGTATAATGAGGAAAAGATATTTGCTTAAGTTGTTATTTATTTTCTTTATAACGCTTTCTATTTTTAGCCACGCATCAGCACAACCATGGCCAAATGATCCATACGGATCAAATTTAAGCGCAGATCCGGCTGAGGATGAGGGAGTGGAAGATGACCCCGGCGGGGGTGGACATGGGGATCCGGATTTACCTATAGATTCAAATATTTTAATATTAGTGATAGCAGTTGTAGGTTATGGATTAAAAAAAGCTTGGGATGTAAAGCAAAATCTTAAAAGAAAAAAAAAGTATTTGCAAACAATCTTAAACTATGATGATTTTATAAAATAGTATAGCATTTTGTCTTTAATTATTTTGATTTGAAGTTTTAATAACTGATGAAAAGAAAACCAAACTACCTAAAATATATTTTTATAATTAGCTATTTGTTTTGTACAGCCACTAACACATTGTATGCGCAGTTGTCTTTTAATGCTGGAATAGGTACAATGAACTATGCAGGAGATTTGCTGGATAAATCTATAACTTTTACTGAATGTAAGTATGGTTTAACAGTAGGGGGTACTTATCAATTTCTGCCCCATGTTATTGCAAATCTTAATTTAACATATGGAAAGATTGGAGCAGAAGATGCTAAAAATGGAGCTAAATGGGTAAACCGAAATCTTAACTTCACCTCTAATATATACGAAGTGGCTGCCACAATTGAATATGATTTCTTTAATATAAGCGAATCTGCAAATCCTGATTATATTAACACACAACAGGCAACTAGAAGATATACACCATATGTTTTTGCAGGTCTTGGCATTTTTAATTTTAATCCGTACACTCATTACAACGGGCAGAAAGTATTTCTGCCACCACTTAGAACAGAAGCAGAAACAACGCCTTATTCTTTATGGGCACTTTCTATACCTTTTGGATTTGGTGTAAAATACGCACTTACAGAAAATATAACCATTGGCGCGGAACTTAATATACGAAAAACTAACACCGATTATATAGATGATGCAAGCACTTATCATTTTGTTGATACAATGCAGTTGTTAAGCACAAGCGGGCAACTTTCCGCATCTTTATCTTACAGGGCAGATGAATTGCCACCTGGTGCCAAATATGCTTTTTACGGACAACGTGGCAATCCTAATAAGAAGGATGTATTTTATACTTTCGCAGCTAAAGTAATTTTTAGATTTGGTCAAGGTACTTCATTGTTTAAATACGGTTATGGTAACTAAGTTTAATTCTAAAGCCCTTTGCATTATTTTACGTTTATTTGTACGCTAAACAATTTGAATGCAGTTTGCAAGAACACTAACTGATAAAATAAGGATACTCTTCCTGCTTATTTTTACTTTTATTTTCTACTTTTCATATGCACAATCACCTGTGCTGCGTCTTACAAACAATTTCACTCAACAAAATACTATATACAATACAGATACTTTTACACACACAATATGGAAACCTGTTGCTTATATAGATTCAACTTATACAAAATCTAATCGTTCATGGCTGTACAGGAAATTTTTTGAAGAGCATTTACTTCAGGTGCAGCATCAGTCTTTCAATATTTTTGCTGATATAATTGTTGATGAATACATTGGTGAAAGTAAAAGAGGTATTCCAACAGTTCGGCAAATGCTGGGGAAATCAAAACTGCATTTAATGAATACACGCGGTTTTGAAGTAAGTGGTAATATCGGTGATAAATTTTATTTTGAAACTGCCGTTTATGAAAACCAGGGAAGGTTTCCCGGCTATATTGATAGTTCTATACGCAGAACGGGGGTAATTCCATATCAGAACCGTTATAAAAATATTGGAGATGGAAAGGGATTTGATTTCAGCTATTCATCTGCAAGGTTATTATATATACCTAATAAACATTTTTTATTCGATCTCGGCTTCAATAATAATTTTATCGGTGATGGCTATCGCTCATTATTTTTGAGTGATTATAATACTGTATATCCTTATTTCAAAACTGCATTC
Organism: uncultured Parafilimonas sp.; assembly: GCA_964236165.1. Classification (GTDB taxonomy): domain Bacteria; phylum Bacteroidota; class Bacteroidia; order Chitinophagales; family Chitinophagaceae; genus Parafilimonas. The sequence goes on from CAXSDU010000078.1 coordinate 16,884, forward strand.
ACTGCCGGCAATTTTCAATACTCAGTAATGTGGTCTCAATATGCAAGTACACCCGACCGCACTATTTATGCGCTTGGATATCCGCGTAAATGGGGGCAAACTTATTTATTAGACTGGCATGCAACGAAGCACTTTAATATCTCTGTTTTTAATGCAGTAATATCTCCTAATGAAACTGCAGATCATAAAAGTGATGTTGGTATTTCGTTAGCAAGTCCTGTAATGTTTGTACACGCAGATAAATCACCTTCAGGTGTTCAGCTTAATAATATTTCCGGTTTAAATTTAAAATATTCAGTTACATCATCTGTAAATATATATGGGCAATTTATGCTTGATGAGTCTGGAGATGGAGATTGGCAAAAACGTTATGGTTGGCAAGCCGGAGTACGTGCGAGTGATCTGTTAAACCTAAAAGGTTGGAATGCGCTGGCTGAATTTAATACAGTAAGACCTTATTCTTACGCTTCTGATGATGTTACAACTGTATATTCTCAAAGTTCGGAACCTCTGGCGCATCCATTAGGCGCAAATTTTAAAGAAGGCGTTTTTGTAACTGACTATACATATAAAAGATGGTGGTTTAGATTAGAAGCAATGGCAGCACATTATGGTATAGATTCATCTGCATCTGCAGACTATGGTCATGATATTTTTAAACTTACTTCTTTGCATAGTAAAGAAGATAATGTGAATACCGATCAGGGTTTACGTACCAAGCTATATTATGGAGATTTTAGAGCTGCATACATTTTAAATAAAAAAACAAATCTCCGGATTGAAACAGGCGTAGTTTATCGTAATGAAAGTAACAGTGAAGTAACTTATAAAGACCTTTATTTTTATATTGGCGTACGTATGAGTTTCAGAAAATTGATTTATGATTTCTAAATAAATATCATTGAAAAATCATAGC
>CAXSDU010000079.1:0-17687 GCA_964236165.1 uncultured Parafilimonas sp.
GAGCCAGGATCAAACTCTCCATTGTAAAAGATTTGATCTGACTATAATAATCTCATTAGAAATTAAAACGTCGGATATTAATTGTTTTGTTACGCTGTACCTTACATTAAATATTGCTATTTATTGTACTGTTACTTTCCATCTTTTCAAAGATCTTCTCCTTTATTTAAAGGATTGAGATGTAAACGGAGTTGAACCATTTTTCAGCCTTATCTGATACATCTTAATTATCTAAAGAACTTTCTCGAGTGCCCTTTTTCATTTGGGGCTGCAAAAGTAAGAGCCACATTGTTTCCCTCAAAATTTTTATTGATAAAATTTCAAGATATTTTTTTGTGAGCTTACTTAGTGAAATAAAAATCTAATGATTTTTTAATGTACTGCATAGATAAAATGGGATAAATTTTAATCAAAATGATTTTAATTTATTCTGTGCAGTTTAACTTTTTGTATCAATGATCTTGCTTTTTTCGAAGCGGGGTGCAAAGATAGGGGTGTGTGTATTACAAGCAAAATGTTTTTGTAATTATTCTTCATATTTGATCATTTATTTTTTATTGATAATAAAAGCAATTTTAGTCAAACTGCATCTCTATAACGGTTTCAGGTATTATTAATCTACCAGTAGTTTTTTGTTTTATTTCTTCAATAGATATGCCTGGTGCTTTTTCAAGCAATAAAAATCCCTCCAATGTAACTTCCATTACTGCAAGATTTGTTACTATTTTTTTTACGCAGGCAACACCCGTTAATGGTAAACTACATTTTGATAGCAACTTGCTTTCTCCTTTTGGATTGGTATGCTGCATAGCAACAATTATATTTTTTGCGCTTGCAACCAAATCCATTGCACCGCCCATGCCTTTTACCATTTTATCAGGAATTTTCCAATTGGCTATATCTCCTTTATCACTAACTTCCATAGCACCTAGTACTGTAAGATCAATTTTCCCGGCGCGTATCATCCCAAAACTTTCTGCACTATCGAAAAATGCTCCTCCTTTTATTACAGTCACAGTTTCTTTTCCGGCATTTATTAAATCGGCATCTATATTTTCTTCAGCAGGATAAGCTCCCATTCCTAAAATTCCATTTTCACTTTGAAAAATTACTGTAATATTTTCAGGGATAAAATTGGCAACGAGTGTTGGAATTCCAATACCAAGATTTACATACATTCCATCTTTTAACTCCTGCGCTATGCGTTTGGCAATGCCATATTTATCTAAAGGCATGAAGAAGTTTTAATTATAATTTTTATATCAATATAATATACAGTTTACTATTTATAGCCTGATTGTTTTTCGTTCAATTCTTTTTTCATAATTACTTCCCTGGAAAATCCGGTGCACATAAACACCTGCTACATTTATATAATCAGGATCAAGATCGCCGGGTTGTACTAATTCTTCTACTTCAGCTATTGTTATAGTTCCCGCCTTTGCCATAGACGTTGAAAAATTTTTGGTAGTTTTTTTAAAAATAAGGTTACCCATTGTATCACCTTTCCATGCTTTTATTAAAGCAAAATCTGCATGCAATGCGTATTCCATTAAATAATTTTTATTATTGAATTTTCTAACTTCTTTGCCTTCGGCTATTTCAGTACCGTATCCTGCAGGTGTAAAAAATGCGGGTATGCCCATAGCTGCCATTTGTATGCGTGTTGCAAGCGTACCTTGTGGTATTAAATCAACCTCTAATTCTCCAGATAATAATTGCCTTTCAAACTCTGCATTTTCGCCAACGTAACTGCTCATCATTTTTTTTATTTGTTTTGTTTTAAGCAATAGCCCCAAACCAAAATCATCAACGCCAGCATTGTTGGAAATACAGGTTAAGTTTTTTATTCCTTTTCTTTTTAATGCGCCAATTAAATTTTCAGGAATGCCACAAAGTCCAAAACCGCCAAGCATTATAGTTGTATTATCTTCAATATCAAATATGGCAGCATCTGCATTGGCAAAAATTTTATTCATAATCTGCAAGCTTAATGTGCAAGTTAATTTGTTTAAGATTTAGAAGCTATTGTAATTTTTTGTAAAAGAAACTTCAATTATTTAAAGTATTTACATTTTCAAATCATTAAATATTACTGCAGTAAAACTATTATTTTAGCACTTAATAAACTGCCAATATGAAATTTTTTAAACTACTGCTTGTGCTATTGTTATTACATAATTTATTGAATGCTCAGAATAATGATTATAATAGTATTGATGATTTAACTTATCGTCTTGTAAAAAATATGCGTTCGTCAGATGCTGAAAAAATTATAATAGTAACAAACAAAAAAGTATATAACCTAAATGATAATATTTTTTATAAAGCATTTCTTGTTGATTCTGTAACCGGACGATTTACCAATAAAAGCAATATACTATTTGCTGATCTCGTTGATAAAAATGATAAAGTTATTCATAGCTCAGTGCTGAATTTTTCCGGTGGACAGCAAACAGGTATTTTTTATCCCGACTCTTCTCTGAACGGATATTATTGGATTCGTGCTTACACAAGAAACATTTTAAGTAAGAACATAAAAAATATATTAAATAAAGATGTTAATACAGTAACCTTATGTCCTGTTTATATTTTTAATTCCGGCTCCAGATTACTAACAAATAAAATTGATCAATCTAAACCAGTCTCAACAACAAGCGCAGGCAAACCGCCGGTAATAACATTATATCCTGAAGGTGGGAATTTAATGTCTGGTGCGCAAATGATGGTTGGCATAAGAGCAACATCAACGGATGGAAAAGCGATTGCTGATTCTGGTTTTATAAAAGATAATCAAAATACAACTCAGGCAAGATTTGTAACAAATGAAGAAGGCATTGGAAAATTTGCACTTGACCCTTCGGCATACAGAAAATATACAGTCTTTTTTAAAACAAATGGAAAGTATGATTCTGTAAAAAATTTGCCGCCTGTTTATTCGTTTTCGGGTCAACTTGCAATTACTGAGCAAACGCCAGAAAATATTAAAGTAAGAGTGTTGCTTGAAGATTCAATTTTTAAAAAAGATTATAAAACTTTTATAATCGCATTACATAATGATAGCGTTTGCGCTGCTGCAACCGGGCAAGGCATGTATCAATTTAATATTTCTTCTTCTAGCTTTCCTTCCGGTATTTCCAATCTTTTACTTTTTAATGCTGATGGTAAATTAGTAAGTGAAAGAAATGTTTACATTAATAAAAGTGATGTGAATATTAAAATAAATACAGATAAGCAAAATTATTCAGCAAGAGAAAATGTAAGCCTGAAAATTAATATAACAAATAATGATGGCAAAGCAGTTGCTGCTGCATTTAGTGTTGCTGTGAACGACAGCCGCGTAGCAGATACCATAAATAATTTTTCAGCCGATGCTTTGCAAAATCTTTCTGCAGATGAAGCCGATCTTATAATGCTTACACAGCAAAATAAAGATGCAGATTATTTTCGTTCAGTCTATTCATTAAAAAATGATGCTTCAATTAAACCAGATAGCAGTGCTTTATTTATTAAAGGTGTATTAATTGATAAAAAAGGAAACCTGGTGCCTGGAAAATCAATAACATTATTATCGCTTGATAATAGTAATTTAATATTGCAGGACAGCACAAATAAAACAGGAAAATTTTCTATTGCAAGCCCAGATTTTAATACAGGTACAGCTTTTAGTTTGCAGATAAACAATGAAAAATCTGCGAGAGATGCTTATGATGTTGTTTTAGAACCGGCATTTAAAAATAATTTTAAAACACCTGCATATTTAAAAGAAAAATTTTCTCAGGAAGAATTTGCCAACATACAAAAAACAGAATCATTTTATATTGATTCAATGCTTACTGGAAAAGGCTGGTTACCCCATGTTATAGTTAAAGGATCTGTTAATAATGATAATTTTTCTTCAAACGATGTAATAACTAAAGAAACGTTACATTCCGGAAGCCTGAATAATGTAGGCGATGCAATTTTGCAAAATGGAAAGTTTCATATATATGGTGGTTTTCTTTTAACCGGCGGTACCACCGGAATTACTCCTTCTGCCTCAGATGAACCAATTATTGTGGTTGATGGAGTACAGGTTAGTAATTCGGGTGGTCTCAGTAATTCTCTGCTCGATTTTTTAAGATCAATTCCTACTACTGATATTGATCATATTAAACTGCTCACAGGTGTTGGCGCTTCATCTTATGGGTTTAGATCGGGTGGTGGTGTTATCGAAATTTCTACATTGTCTAAAGCTGTTGATGTTGTTTCTAACAGTACATTAAAAATTATATATCCCAAAGGCTTTGATGCTCCGCCAGCTTTTACCATGCCTGATTACACAATTAAACAAATAAAAAATTCTAAAGAACCTGATGTGCGAACAAGTATTTATTGGAATGGTAATATAATTACAGATGCAAACGGAAATGCAACAATGAATTTTTTTACTGCAGATGCGCCGGCTGTTTATTACATAACAATAACCGGTATTACAGCAAACGGAATAAAGTTTTATAAAACAGCAACAATAAGCAGAAAATAAAATTCTTAAATATTAATGTATTTCACCGGAAGAAATATGCGATTCTTTTAAATCAAAAACACACTTCTCAATTAAACCAGCCAGTTTTTTAAAGCTGATGGGTTTTGCTAAATATTCATTCATGCCTGCTGCTAAACATTCTTCTTTATCACCCTGTAATGCATTTGCAGTAATAGCTGCTATTATTGGTTGCGCTCCTTTACGTTTACGAATGATTTGGGTTACTTCTCTGCCATCAACTTCCGGCATTTGCACATCCATTAAAATAAGATCATAATTTTTTGCTTCAGACATTTGCAACACTTCAAGCCCGTTCTGGGCAAGCTCCGGGTAATAGCCAAGCTTATTAAGAATTCTTATTTCAACATCCTGGTTTGTACTATCATCTTCAGCAAGCAAAATACTTAGTGGATAATGCATGATCTTATCAATATTCATTTTTTCATTTGCATTATTTAGTTCTGTTGTTGTTTTGTTTGATTGTTTTAGTTGATTAAGTATATGTGTATGCAAAATATGATGCCTGACAGGTTTTGTAAGAATAGAAGCGAAAAGTCCGGGATAATTTTTATGAGATTCATCACCTAAAGAACTTAATAATATAATCGGAATGGTTGGATATCTTTCATGTATAATATTCGCCAATTCAATACCATCCATTTCCGGCATATGCATATCTGTAATAATCAAATCAAAAGATGCATCTTTTTTTAATAAGCTAAGCGCTTCGTTGCCAGAATCAGCTAAATAAGGAATTTGCTGCCATTGCTCCAGTTGATTTTTAATAATAGTTAAGTTGGTTGAGTTATCATCTACCACTAAAATTTTTCTTTTACTTACGCCTGCAAAATTATTATGTACATAAGTGCGCAGAGATTGATCGCTTGTTTTTGTTTTTATGTTGAAGAAAAATGTTGTGCCTTTTTGAGGTTCACTTTTTACTTCAATTTCTCCACCCATCATCTTCACCAGCTTTTCGCAAATAATAAGACCTAAACCTGTGCCTCCATATTTACGTGTTGTGGAAGAATCAACCTGTGAAAAAGCTTTAAACAATCTATCTATTTTATCTGCAGGAATACCAATGCCTGTATCTTTTACTGCAAAGCCTAATTCTATTTCTCCATTATCAAATGCTTTTAGTAACCGAACACTTACAAATATTTCTCCCTGTTGTGTAAATTTTATTGCATTCGCTACAAGATTCATTAATATTTGCCGAAGCCGTAAACTATCACCAATAATTTGCGAGGGTGCTTTTGCATCAACCTGGTAAACTAAATCCAATCCTGTTTTTGATGCTTTTGCAGAAAATACATCCAGCACTTCTTCTATACATGTGCGCAAATCAAAATCGGCTTCTTCAAGATCCATATTGCCCGATTCAATTTTTGAAAAATCAAGAATATCATTAATTGTTTTTAAAAGACTTTCGCCGCAACTCCGAATGGTTTCTGTAAAGCTGCGTTGTTCAGGATCTAACTCTGTAAGTTCAAGCAGATCAGCCATGCCTATTACCCCATTCATAGGTGTACGAATTTCATGGCTCATAGTTGCAAGAAAAGTACTCTTTGCCTTATTTGCCTGTTCTGCTTCTGCACGGGCTTGTTCTGCATCTAATCTTGCTTTGTGTTCTTCTTCAGTTGAATGAACAAGCTCCTGCGTGCGTTGCTGTACTTGCTCTTCCAGTATTTTTTTCTGTGCTTTAATCGCATTTATTCTATAACGGTAGAAACCAATGCCACTTCCAACAACAATTAAAGCAGTTAATAATTCAAACCACCATGTAAGCCAGAAAGGTGGAGTAACTATAAGTTCTACACTTAAAATGTTTGATGACCATTGCCCCTGGTTATTTAAACCTTTTACTTTAAAAATATATTTGCCGGGGTCAAGATTTGTATATGTTGCAGTGCGCTTTGTTCCTGCTTCATTCCATTTTTTATCAAAACCTTCCAGCTTATACGCGTAATGCTTTTTCTGATCGCTCGTATAATTTAATGATGCAAATTCAAATTCAATATCTGAACTTTTATAAGGAATTGTAATGGACTTTGTTTGTGTAATATCTTTTTTAAGAGGAGATGGATCTTTGTCATCTACAGCAACAGGAACTTTTTTATTGAATATCTCAAATTTTGTAAGCAACAACGGTGGTTCAAAAGGTGTTTGTTTTATGCCTGACGGATCAAATACATTAAAGCCGTTGTTTCCTCCAAAATACATTAATCCATTACGATCTTTACAGTAAGCCATCTCTTTAAATTCATTGCCTTGTAAACCATCAACAGCATCAAAATTTTTAAATGTTTTTGCGGCAGAATTAAACTGAGAAATGCCGTGGCTGGTACTTATCCAAAGATTTTTATTTTTATCTTCCAGTATTCCGAAAATATTATTGCTGGGCAATCCATCCGACGTTGAATAATTTATAAACCTGTTTGTTTTTTTATCAAAGCAAGACAAGCCGTTCATCGTGCCTATCCAAAGATTTTTATTTTCATCTTCATAAACTGCACCAACGTTATTACTTGCAATACTGTTCTTATTATCGTTATGCAAATAATGTGTAAATGTTTTTGTTTGCTTATTAAATAAATTTAAGCCACTGCCATCTGTTCCAATCCATAAATTTCCTTCACAGTCTTCAAAAATGGAATGAATTTTATCATTGTTTATTCCTAAAGAATTATTTGCATCATAAGTATAATGTGTAAAAGAATTTGTTGAAGGATTGTATAAATTTAAACCGCCGCCATAAGTTCCAATCCAAATATTTTTTTCTTTGTCTTCATAAATAACCCAGGCATTATTGCTGCTTAAACCTGATGGATTTGCAGCATCATATTTAAAATGCTTAAAACTATTTTTTTCTTTGTTAAAAACTGTAACACCATCGCCCCAGGTGCCAATCCATAAATTTCCGTCACTGTCTTCGTGTACATTCAAAACATAATTACCGCCAATACTGTTATTGTTTCCATTCTGATGAAGAAAATGTGTAAAGCTGCCTGTTGCAGGATTAAATAGATTTAATCCACCACCATCGGTTCCAATCCAAATATTTTGTTTTGAATCTTCATAAATACATAAAACCAGGTTATCGCTTAAACTATTTGGAGATGAATCGTGTTTGTAATGTTCAAATTTATTATCAGCATTTAAAAAATCTATGCCGCCTGTAAAACTGCCCATCCACATATTACCTTTTGTATCTCTGCAAATAGCGTAAATAGAATTACTGCCTATGCTTGCATTATCAAGCTCATCATGTTTATAATCTTCAAAAATATTTTTATCGGGATTGAAAATGCATAAGCCTCCGTTTTCTGTTCCAATCCAAAGATTATGATAACGATCTTCATTAATGGCGTACACTTCATTATTTGGTAAACTGTTTGTATTAGTAATATCATTTTTAAAGAGAATAAATTTATTTGTGGTTTTATCAAACAGGTTTAAACCACCACCATCTGTTCCAATCCACAAACGATGTTTGCTATCTTCAAAAATGGTATAAACATTATTATAACTAAGTGAAGTATTGTCTTTACTATCATGCTGAAAACGCGTAAATGTTTTAGTTGCAGCATTAAATAAATTAAGGCCGCCGTTGGTTGTACCTATCCAAAAATTATGTTCGCTATCCTGAAAAGCAACTCTTATATAATCATCACTTAAACTGCCGGAATTATTTTTATTGTGCCTGTAATGCACGAACTGATTTGTTTTTGTATTCAGCATATTTAAGCCTGCATCTTCAGTGCCTGCCCAAATATTTCCTTCGTTATCTTCCGCTACTGTATTTATGTGATCGCTGGAAATGCTGCTGCTATTTTTTTCATCATGTTTATAAGAAATAAACTGGTCTTTTTCAACATTATATTTACACAAACCGCCGCCCCATGTTGCAATCCATATATTGCCATCGTGGCTTTGAATAATTGCAGATATAAAATTTCCGCTTATGCTGTTTTTATTTTTTGAATCATTTTTATAAACAGTAAATTTATAACCATCATACATGTTTAATCCTTCACGCGTGCCAAACCACATAAAACCTCTGCTATCCTGCAAAATACATAACACATTGCTTTGCGAAAGACCTTCATTTGTTTTAAAATGATCAAATTCCAATTGCTTTTTCTGGCAAAAAGTAAAGGAAGAAATAGCAAGCAATAGAAAAAGGAAAATGCGAAATTTCATAAGATTAAATTGGATCTTTAATTATATTTTAATTATGTTCACATCACACTTCGTACATCGTATCTCTTACTTTACTTTAAGCTGTGTTGCCCACTTCTCAATCATTTTAGTAAGCTCTTCAATTTTAAAAGGTTTACTCATATAATCATCCATGCCTGCATTAATACATTTTTGTCTGTCTCCCTGTATTGCATTTGCTGTCATTGCAATTATTACCGGTTGCGTGTTAAGACAAAGGCGCATCATACGCGTTGCTTCTAATCCATCTTTTACAGGCATTTGTATATCCATAAAAATGAGATCGTATTTTTCATCACTCACCATTTCCAATGCTTCTTCTCCATTTTGTGCCAGTGCTGCTTTATAACCTAATTTACTCAACACTTTTAATGCTACTTCCTGATTGGTTTTATTATCTTCTGCAACAAGAATATTTAATGGGTAATTTTTTGCGAGCTCTGCAATTAGTTTTGGTTTATTAGGTTGTTGCTCCGCAGATATTTCGCTTTTGTTTAATTCGTGCAAAATATATTTGTGTAAGAGATGTTGCTTAACCGGTTTTGTTATTACTGCTTTAAATAAATCAGGATGATTTTTATAGCGTTCATCTCCAAATAAATTTAAAAGTAACATAGAAACTTTAGGGTTGATTTGCTTTATTGCTTCTGCCAACTCAATGCCGTTCATGCGCGGCATTTCCATATCTGTAATTATTAAATCGAAGCGTGAATTTTTATTGATGATTTCTAACGCTTCTTTGCCAGATGCTGCAACAATTGGTAATAAACCCCATTGCTCCAATTGTCTTTTTAAAATATTTCTACCGGTAAAATTATCATCAATCAATAAAATATTTTTTCTTCTTAAAGCATCATCAAATTTATTAGCAGAACGTTGTGGCTGAAGACTTACTCTTAAACGAATTTTAAATTTAATAATGGTGCCGGATTTTGTTCCTTCTTTTGTTTCCAGCTCTAATTTGCCGCCCATTAATTTTATTAGCTTTTTACTAATTGCGAGCGATAGCGCATTGCCATCATGCTTTGTGTTTATCTCGGCAATATCTTTCGATAATACTTCTACTTCTTCTGCAGGCATGCCAACACCTGTATCTCTTACTTCAAAACCAATATCTGCCTGGTTGCCTTCTAATATTCTAAACATGCGTACGGCAATTAATATTTCTCCTTCAGTTGTAAAGCGCAAAGCATTTTCAATAAGGTTCATTAATATTTGTCTTAAACGTACCTCATCACCAACAATCATTTCAGGTACATCTTTATCCATTACATATACTAATTCCAAATTTGCCCTTGTCATTTTTTCTGCGAAAGCATCCAGCACACCTTCAACGGTATTGCGTAAATCAAAATCTCGATCTTCCAACTCTGTTCCGCCACTGCCATTTTCTGCATGCATAACATCTGTAATCAGCATATCATTAATAGTGGTCATAAGATTTTCACTGCTTTGAATAATTACTTCTGTGTATTCACGCTGCTCGGCAGTTAATTCTGTTTCAGAAAGTAAAGATGCCATACCAATTACACCGTTCATTGGTGTTCTTATTTCATGACTAAGTTTTGCAAGCAATAAACTTTTCGAGCGGATGGATAATTCTGTTTCTTCCTTTGCTTTACTTTCATTTTCTTTTGAGTAGTTAAGCAATTCAGCAGATTCTACCACGCGTTGTTGTAAAACGCCGTTCTCATTTAAAATAGCATTCATTTTTTTCTTAAAAATAAAAAATGTAACACCGCCTGTAATGATTGCGGCAGCAGCAGTAAACCACCATGTTTGCCAGATCATAATATCTAAAAAGCAGATTCGGTATATCATAAAATATTATTTCAATTGGATAATAAAGATTCGTAAGTAAGCGACTCACTAACTTTTATTTCACTTTTTACAGCATATTTTGTTTGTTCAAATTCATTATTCTTTTTGTCTTCAATAATTATTACTTCTGAAGTTGCAAGTTTGTTAAGCAATAAAATATCTTTTAAATGCGGATTCCAGGCAAAAAGCAAATCATAAATAGGCTTCCATAAAATAACCCAGCTAAAAACATCAAGGCAATTTTTAAGACCATTATAAATACTGCTGCTATTCTCAGGAATAAGCAAAGGCAAAAAACCCTGGCAGGCAATTACAATAGCGCCGCTTATAGCAAGCAGCATTAAATTACGCCGTTTAAATTTTTTAAACTCATCTTTTCTTATATCTCTCTTAACTGAAAAATGTCTTTTAACTGCATACATTAATGGCTCTGCATATTGTTTGTTTATTGCGCCCGGGCAATTAAGCTTATAAAATATTGCAGAATATCTTTTGGCTGAACTTACAGCATTGAAAATATAGTGCTCAAATTTTTGATTTATCTGTTTTTTGTATAGCGGCGATGGATCATGCCCGTTAAAATAGCTATTGATTGTTTGCAGATCAACAGTAATGAAAATATTTATTTTCTCTGCAAGCGAATTACTCATTAAATGGATATTGGTTTCTAAAACAAGTCAACGACAACTGAAGAAGGTAAAACGATTGGATGAGTTCTTAACCTTTTAGAGGACGTTGGATTGTTACTTACAATTAAAAATCAAATATAACAGATTTTTCTGCGATACTTTTTCAAACGTAACAGATTTAAAAAAAGTATTTAAAAGTATAGAAAACCTTTTGGAAAAAAACGAACAAAGCAATTATGGTATTAAGATTGAAGAAGATAAATAAAAGATATGGTAAAGAAAGTGGCAAAAAAGTCTGTATCAAAGAAAAAAGCGGTGAAGAAAAGTTCAACCAAAAAATGGTCGAAAAAAGTTACAGAAACCAGTAATGCAATGGATTTAGAGAAAGATGTTTTCAAATCAAAAAATCCTAAAGCAATTGCTGAATCTGTAAAACGCTCAGCTGAAAAAAGTAAACGTAAAAAAGCTAAGCCTTTTCAATCAGCTATGTCAATGATAAATTTTTACGAGAATCGTGCCGGTAAAAATCTTGAAGCAGGGCAAACAAAAGTGCTTAATGATGCAAAAGACGAATTGCGCAAATTATTTGGCAAAGAAGAACAATAAAATTCGGGTGGGTTTTAACTACAACTTAAACCCGAATATTATAAAATAAGAGTTTTAATAACCACCGCTACTGCTGTTATTATTACTGCCTGAACTACTTCCACCGCAAGTGTGACCTTGTGGAGCCTGATTTTGTGTTGTAGTACTGGTAGTGTTTGTTGTTGTGTTTTTTGAAGCAGTTGCTGTTTTTGCATTAGCAGGTGCTTTTACTTGTTTTGAACAGCCTGTTACAAAAGCTAAACAAACAATATAAAACAAAGCGGGTAAAATTATTTTCTTCATGGCGAAAGATTTAAGCAGAAAATTTACAAATAATTATTGACTTTTATTAAAACTGTTATTTTATTTTTTTGGTTGCCTTCGATTTATTTTCCGTATAAATTTTAATAAACCTCAATAAATTTAAACTACCTGCCTTTCTTTAAGCTCTAAATATTTATTAATAGTGTTTGCAGTAAGTTTTTGCGGCGCAGTTAGTAAACTCATAATGCCATGCTTCTGCAATTCTTTTACCATTAACCTTTTTTCAAGTGCAAACTTGTTAGCAATTGTTTTATAATAAATTTCTTCCACGTTACGTGCTTTTTGTTGTTGCAATTCAGTTAGCTCAGTATTCTCAAAAAATATTACAAGCAAAGGATGATGTGTTGAAAGTTTTTTAAGATAAGGTAATTGCCTTTCCATATTGTAAAGGCTTTCAAAATTGGTAAATAAAATAAGCAGACTTCTTTGATTTAGATGATAACGTATATAAACATACAACGCTTCAAAATCACTGTCTTTAAAATCTGTTTTCTGCATATACAGCGTTTCAAGAATCAGGTTTATCTGTGCAGGTTTTTTATCAGGCTGAATAAACTGATCAACCTTATTTCCAAAAGTTAGTAAGCCGCTTTTGTCTTGCTTCAATAAAACAATATTACTTAATACAAGTGTTGAATTAATTGCATAGTCAAGCAAGGTTAATCCTTCAAAAGGCATTTTCATATTGCGCCCTTTATCAAGCAAACAAACTACCTGCTGGCTTCTTTCATCCATAAAATTGTTCACCATTAAACTACTTTTTCTTGCTGTTGCCTTCCAGTTTAAACGGCGATAATCATCGCCTTGCACATATTCTTTGATTTGCTCAAACTCAAGGCTGCTACCTAACTTTCGCAAACGTCTTGAACCTGTTGCCTGCAACTGATTTGTTACTGCCATTAATTGATATTTTCTCATTTGCAGGTAAGATGGATAAACAACAATTTTTTTCTCTTCGCCTGATGTAATATGGCGAATAACCATATTTAATGGTCCGCTCAAAAACAAATTAATGATGCCAAAAAAATATTCGCCGCGTTCATGTGGTTTTAAAAAATAATCAATAGAAAAAGTTTCATGTGCATTTAATGAAATAACGCGCTGCCATTTTCTTTCCTGGAATTGAACAGGTAATTCATCGATTATAGTAACATGAATTTTATAAGAACGATGATTGGTAATTTGAATCGTTGTTTTATTTTCATCACCATTATTAAAACGTTCTGCACATAAGCGTTTCGCAGTTACAGATTTCGCCCCTGAGAATGTAATAATAAAATCGAGTGCAGTTGCAATGCATAAACATAAAAAAGCAAGCAAGGCAATTTGCTGTAACGGAAGTGAATAAAATGCAAGGATAAACAACGCAATAATTGCTGCACCAAGTGTATAAAACAAGCGTGTAAAATAAAATCTCAGCTTATAAAAAAATCGCTTTAGCATTATCTTGGTACTTCAATAGAATGAATTATTTTTTCAATCATTTCATCTTCCTGTATTCCTTCCATTTCTTTTTCCGGCGTTAAAATTATTCTATGCCTAAGAACAGGTTTTACAACATACACTACATCATCAGGTATTACAAAATCTCTTCCTGATAAAGCTGCCCAGGCTTTAGCCGCATTTAAAATAGCGATGGTTGCTCTTGGCGATGCGCCGAGATAAATTGATTTGTCATTACGTGTAGCAACAGAAATCTTTGCAATAAATTGTATAAGCTTTTCTTCAACAACAATATTTTTTATAAGCTGGCGGAGATGAATAACCTGCTCATCACTAACAACAGGCTGCACAACATTTACAACATTATCTTCTTCTTCGGTTGGATAAGGCACAATTATTTTAAAAAGAAAACGATCTAATTGCGCTTCCGGCAAACGATAGGTGCCTTCCTGTTCAATCGGGTTTTGCGTGGCAATTACCATAAACGGATTGTTCATCAAATGCGTAATGCCATCCATTGTTACCTGTTGTTCCTGCATTACTTCAAATAAAGCAGCCTGCGTTTTTGCCGGTGCACGATTTATTTCATCAATTAAAATAATATTGCTGAAAACCGGACCACGTTTAAATTCAAACTTGCCTGTACCGGGATTAAATATGCTTGTGCCCAATACATCACTTGGCATCAAATCCGGTGTAAATTGTATGCGGCTAAAACCTGTTTTTAAACATTTTGCAACAAGTTTTGCAGTAAGCGTTTTTGCAACGCCGGGCACACCTTCAATCAATACATGTCCATTGGCAAGAATGGCAACCATTATCAACCGAACCATATCATCCTGACCAACGATAACTTTTTTAATTTCCATCTGAAGCTCAAGCATAGCTTTATTCAACTCATCTAAATTTGTTCTTTGCTCAAAAATTTCTTCACTCATAATTATATTGTTTGATAAAATTTTTCTAACTGCGCATAATAATCCATCAATTGTTTTTGGCTGATAACATCGCTTAAATTTATGGTATGAATGCTTTCAATAATTGCATTTATTTCATCTGCAGGCTTATTTGATTTTGCTGTAAGTTGCTGTTCAAACGAACCGTTTAATTCTGATGTTGATATTTTAAAATTGTTGCGTACATGATCTAAAAAATACTGCGTTAGTTTTTCTGCAAGATTTTTATGATCTGCTTTTTCATAATATAATTTACCAATTGTTGTTACAAATTCAAGCGATTCGTTTTTTGGTTTTTCAGAAGTTGGAATAATACGTTGCTTCCTTTTAATTTCTGTTGTTATGTATAAAAATAATAGCAACAAGGCAATCCAAAATGCCCATCTGAAATTTTCGTATTTTAATATCACTGATAATATTCCCTGGCTTTCTTTTGGTTTATCATTGTTATAATGATATAAATAATATTCATCCCATACAACTTTCTTTATATCTGCGGGCAAAAGGCTTATCATCTTTTCATAATACTGTTTATTGTTATCATACAAAAGAAAAAAATTGGTAAATGCAAATGGCGCACTATGCAAGAAAAAAATTCCTTTCATTGATTTTATGGCAACAAGATTTGTTTTTACATCATCAGAATAACCAAGCGGATAAGAAAAAATGCTATCCGTTTTTGAAAATTCATTTGTAAAATTTGCGCCAGGATACTGATAAGCAACTGGCGCTTTAAAATTGTTTGAATCAAGGTTTATAGCTGTTGAATCAAAAGCGTTGAACGGATGATGAGCGCCCATCATTAAATTATGAAAACTGTAATGATCTTTTTGTGTTAATGTAAAAAATTTAGATGCAGTACTTGTCATTTGAAGCGCAGAAATAAAAACATAATTTCCCTGCTGTACAAAATCAGTTAAATAATCAAGATCATCTTCTGAAGGATTAAAAAATTTCGTTACAATAAACAATGCCTGTTTTGTCGAATCACTTGACAGCGTTTTCCAGTCTGCCGGCGCATAGCGATTTGTTTCAATTTTTGCATGCGGAAATTCTTTTTGTAACAAGCTATATGCGGCATTTGTGCCATACGGAATTTTATCGCGATAGCTTAATGTTATCCTGTCATCAAATACATGTGGCTTTTTGTACATAAATAAAACCGCGATGGCGCTAACCAATAAAACCAGTCCAATATATGGTAATGCTTTCCTCATGCAATTTTACTTTGAAGCTTGAAAAAATCATTTTTTATAGTTGTATATATTAAAGCGGAAATTTCAAACTTGCCATACCATATATATTCATAACTGCGTGTAACTTTTGCGAAATCGCTATACAATTTTGACTGATGCATTTGCTGCAGATAATGCAGGTTCGTATAATCCGGCTGAAACTGTATGTAATTTGTTTCGCTTAATATTTTTAATGTTTGAAGAAAAATAAGCCGCACCGCTATACGATAATTCTGATCGGCTTCTGCTTCGCGAATAAGCTCGTTATAAGAAAGATGAAAAATGTTTTCGTCCTGTTCAATATTTTTCTGCGCTGATGTTGTTGAATTTTTTGAAAATGGATTGATCTTGTTTTGCAATAAAAAATAAATAATAGCTGCAAGAAATACACCGATTATAACAAACCATATAATAAAACGAAACCAGGTTAGCTGTGTAAAATCTTTTTTATTTTCATCTGTAAATTCAGGGTTATTTGCTTTGCGTAAACTATCTCTGAAAGCTGCATCTGTTTTTAATCTTTGCTCCATTTTTTCAACAGCAGGCACATACCAGAAATCGTTTTGTTTTTTTAGCTCATTTACATCTTTATCAATCAAATGCCGATGTTCCATTTTTTCTTTTGCATAAGAATCGTGAAAATCATCTTTCCAGTTAAAAAAATATTTAGAGGTATCATAAATATGCTTTACGGCTGTATCAATATATTCATCATCATTGTTGTTTGAAGGTTGTGTAATTGAATCGATGTGTAACATACTTACTGTATCAATAACAGCAGTATCTTTTTGCGCATCAGAATTATAAGCAATCAGCATCCATAATAAAAAAACAATACTTTTTAAAACAATTTTAAAATATAAAATAAAAAATCTACGATGTCTAAGTTGCAGCATGTTGGATTAAGTAGTATTAATTTTTCTTTTTAACCTGATAGGATAAATAATAAAATATCCAATTACAACAGTTAGTGAAAGTGTTATAATAAATAATTTTAACCATAGCGGCATATCAGTATGGCGTGTTATAAAGCCTTCAAAAAAAGCGGCAATAAAAAGCATAGGTACATTAGACATCGCAATTATTAATCCTTCTTTTGCGCCTTGTTTTAAAGCATCAATTCTTCTTACAGTTCCGGGAAAAAGCCAGCTTTTTGCAAGCACAATTCCTGCTGTTGCCGAAATAACAAACGTTGAAAGTTCAAGCGTACCGTGAATCATAATTGTAAGCAGACTGTTTTTCAGTAATCCATTAGTATAAAACATATTTTCAAATGCCCCAACCATTACGCCGTTATATAATAAGCTGTGAATGGTTGGATAAGCAAATAAAATGCCTCCGCCAAATTCAAGCAGTGATACATACATGTTGTTGATGAAAATATATATGAATGAAAGAAACTCATTTCCGTAACCATATACACCAAACGGATGACCTTCTTTAATATTCTGCAAGGTCATATCAACATAATTGTCGCCAAGAATCTGGCGTACAAAATTTTCATCATCCTTTGCAGAAAAAAAACCAATGCTTACAAACAAAATAAAAAGGCAAAAACTTATTAATAAAACGCGGTGATGCTTTGCAATAATAAGTGGTAAAGTATATTTAAAAAAGCTAACAATACGGTTGCTGTTTTCTTTTTTATTTTGATAAATAGCAAGATATTTTTTTGAAGCTTCTGCATTTAAATATTGCGTGGTTTTGCTTACAGGGTAAAAAGTTTTACTGTAACCAAGATCATCCACCAACTGAATAAATTCTTTTGCCATTTCATCAGCATGGTTGCTTGGAGAATCTTGTATTTGTTTCCAGCGCTGCCTGTTGCGTTTTATAAAAAGGGCTTCTCTCAATTGCTGTGTTTGTATGCGAAAATTATAATTAGTTTATCTTTCAGCCAATTGTTTATGGAAAAAATAAAAATTGCAACCAGCTTTAATATTGA
>CAXSDU010000080.1:0-17288 GCA_964236165.1 uncultured Parafilimonas sp.
ACATGCCTTGCGGCGCCAGATCCTAAGTCTGGTGCGTCTGCCAGTTTCGCCACATCCGCAAACGGGGCGCAAAAATAGGTAAATGCTTATAAAAAAAGAAGTCTCCATTTTGAAGACTTCTGTTAAATGATTTAGAGACAAGATTTCAATTATTTTTTTCACTAAACCATTGATTTCTTCCATAGCCAGCTATAACATGTTTTTCGCTATGATATGATGAGCGCACCAATGGTCCGCTTTCTACATAATCAAAACCAAGAGAATAGCCAATTTCTCTTAATTCTGCAAATTCGTCAGGATGAACAAAGCGCTGTACAAAAAGATGTTTTGTTGTGGGTTGAAGATATTGCCCTAAGGTTAGTACATCAACATTTACATTAGCAAGATCATTCATAGTTTCAATTACTTCTTCTTTTGTTTCACCAAGCCCTAACATAATCCCGGTTTTTGTGCGCATACCACTTTGTTTTAATACACGCAAAACTTCAAGGCTACGCCTGTATTTTGCCTGTATGCGCACTTGCTTTGTTAAGCGTTCTACGGTTTCAATATTATGACTTACGACTCCTGGCGCTGCATCTGCAATTCGTTGTATATTTTCAACCTGACCTTTAAAATCAGGGATTAATGTTTCAAGCGTTGTTTCAATATTTAATGCTTTAACTGCTTTAATAGTGTTATACCAAATTACTGAACCGCCATCTTTTAATTCATCTCTGTCAACACTGGTAATTACAGCATGTTTTACTTTCATTAAATAAATTGCTTCTGCTACACGCTGGGGTTCATTCCAGTCAACAGATTCAGGTTTTCCAGTTGCTACTGCACAAAATCCGCAACTGCGTGTACAAACATTTCCAAGGATCATAAAGGTAGCTGTGCCTGCGCCCCAGCATTCACCCATATTAGGGCAATTGCCGCTTTCACAAATAGTATGTAATTTATGGGTATCAACCAGGTTACGTACATGCTTGTAGCTTTCACCAATCGGTAATTTTACTCTAAGCCAATCTGGTTTTTTTATTTTGTTTGATTGAGCTGATTTCTCTTTTAATTCTATTATATCTTCCATGTAAAACCGTAGCCTTTAATTATTAATCTATATTTCAATGATAAATATTTAAGAATATTTTTTATTTGCGCTTACCAAACTCAATGGCAATATAGGCATTGTAGAAAAACTTTTTAGCTTTGGCACTTACTATAATAGGCATGCCTTTAGCATAATATTCCGCGCTTATGCCAACTTCAATTGCTGATAACAATTCATTATAACGTCCATAGTCAAATCTTAATCCTGCGTGCGCAATTACGCCGGGTGTAAATTTAATTTCATTAAACCCTTTAGCAACACCAGCACTGGAAATTAAAAGACGTGGATCAAGAAAAATACTATCGTCAGGTCCCTGATATTTTACATCACGCGCCTGCTGTGTGTTAGGATCTATGATTGTAACATAATATGGCTTCAAAAGACCTGCAGAAAAACCGCCGCCATAAATTGCTGACACGGCTACTCCATTTTTTACGCCTTTTCCGCCAATAAGTCTTTGTTGCCCGAAACCTATATTTATATTATAAAAAACATTTTGCTTGCCATAAATAAGCGGGTTGCCCGATGGATAACCACTAAGAGGATCAACGCTCGTTAATTTTTCTTCTTTATGGCTTTTGCGTTCACCAATTTCAAGAAACCAGGTATTTGTAGTATTAATAGTTTTGTATTTGCCATGTTCATATAATGCAGTCCAACCATCTGTATTTAATTTAAAACCAAATAAAGATTGTTTATTATAAATTAGAGAACCTTCTTCATCTCTTTTAACTAAGTCTGCAATATGTTGTTTACGCTCCTGTTTTTTTTGTTCTTTAATGTTATTTTGCGATGTGTTTGTTTGCTGCGCAAACGATGATGCATACAAGCTTAATCCAATTAATACAAAATAAATCTTACTGCGCATATTGTAAATTGATAATCGTAAATTTATAACAAATATTGTTGAATGACTTCAGAAATAATTTATAAAGGTGCGTTAAGAACAGAAGCAAAACATTTGCAAAGTAACACTGTAATTGAAACAGATGCACCAATTGATAATCAAGGAAAAGGTGAACGTTTTTCGCCTTCAGATTTATTGGCAACTTCGCTTGGAAGCTGCATGTTAACTATAATGGGTATTAAAGCAAGAGATATGAATATTGATTTAAGTGAAACCAAATTAAGTATTCAAAAATTTATGGAATCAAATCCAAGACGTATTGGAAAAATAAAAATTGAATTTCAATTTCCATCTTCATTAAATCTTGATGATAAACAAAAACAGATATTAGAAAATGCGGCGCGCACTTGTCCCGTTGCTAAAAGCATAAATTCTGAAATTGAAGTAGAATCTATATTCGGCTGGTAAATATCATCAATCAAAACTTATTTAAAAGTATAGGCTATATCTATACCTTTATAATCTTGACCAATAGCGGGTGAAAAACTTACATGTTGAAAATCTTTGTGTGTTTTATGGAACTGCGGAACCAATATACCAACACCAGCGCCTAAAATATAACCAAGAATATTATCGCTTAAAAAATGTTCGCCGGATTCATAACGATAATAACCGGTTATTGCAGGTAAAGCAGCAGCAATAGCCCACATATAAGGTTTAAATTTTGAATCAGGATTTAAATCGCTGAAGACTTTTGCTGCAAAAAAACTTCCGGTTGCTGTAGCAGCAGTATGACCAGCATAAAACGAACGCTGAGAATTTTTGCTTGAACGTTTCCCTGCATCTGCTCTAAAATGTCCGTTTTTATCTGGGTAAACAAATGGCCGGCTGCGATTAACATTGCCGACAGTTAATGTATATAAGGTTGAAGTAATTGCAAGTGTTTCTGTGTACATAACTAAAATTTTACCTGCCTGCTGCCGTTCATTTTTATTTATCAGCATAACAACAACAGGTGTTGCAAAGCCGGCAAAAAAAGGAATGTAACTTGTGTTATTATCTTTTTCAGAATAAAATCCTGCATTACCTCTGTCAAACCCAGGTACATTATCTCTTTTTTTTTGCAGTAATTGCAAACTTGTAAGAGAATCTTTATTTTGTATATAATGAAGTCCGAGTACGCTTAAACCTAAACCTGCGCCAGTAACAGGTGCATCAATTTTCCAACTTATTTTATAAACATCTTTTGGTAAAAAAGATTCTGTTAAAGTAACCGTTTGTGTAGAAGAATTTTGTGCAAACGATTTGATGCAGAAAATGCACAAAAAAAAAGTACTGCCTAAAAACTTCTTCATGTTTGATTTTACTTGATAATATAATGAGAAATTAATTTTCCCAAACAGTTAAGCCTTCGCTGCAATTTGCACATATATCAATATTCTTCCTGCTCTTCATTAACTCACTGCGAAACTGTTTGTAATTATCGTTACGCCAAACCTGTTTAAAAGATTGATTACGCAGGTTGCCAAGCCGGTGCATTGCATCTTTATCAAAACAACAAGGCACAACTAAACCATCCCATGTAATAACATTTGCGTGCCATAGTTTCCAGCAATGATTTTTCAAACCGCCTTTAATGTGCATGTTGCCATCCGGATCTTTTGTATAACGGCTATATTTATTTAAAGAAGGAATAAGATTGTTAGGATCTTTTTTATAGTCATAAACCTGTGCAGTTTTAAAACGCACCTGATCAACACCAATTTCTTTTGCGAGGCGTTTTATATCTTCAATCTGATGTTCATTTGGCTTTACTACTAAAAACTGAAAGAATACAAATGGTGTTTTGCTTTTTAATTCTTTTTTCCATTTTACAATATTACGTGCGCCCTGTAAAACCTTTTCAAGATTGCCGCCAACACGATATTGCTTATACACATCCTGCGTAGTGCCATCAATAGAAATTATTAAACGGTCAAGCCCACTTTCTACAGTGCGTTTTGCTTTTTCATCAGTAAGATAATGTGCATTGGTTGATGTGGCTGTATAAATACCTTTATCGTGCGCATATTTTACCATCTCCAAAAAATCAGGGTTCAAAAATGGTTCTCCCTGGAAATAAAAAATTAAATACATCAACTCTTTATAAACATCGTCTATTGTTTCTTTAAAAAAATCTTTTTTTAGCATGCCGGTTGGGCGCGTAAATTCTCTAAGACCACTCGGGCATTCGGGGCAACGCAGATTGCAGGATGTAGTAGGCTCAAACGAAATAGAAATTGGATAACCCCATTGAACTGGTTTTTTAAACAGTTTTGTTAGCTGATAACTGACCATAACTTTTGCAGCATTAAAACTGCGGCGAAAGGTTAGCTTTGAAAACAGGTTCCTCGTATCATTCCAGTTAAAATACATTGCGCAAAATTACAACTATCGCATGAATGCGTAGTTAAAAGCGTTGAATGCTTTAACTTTCACATATATTGTTTTAACTTCTTTTAAAATAACAGCAATGCTTAAATCATTCTTAGCAGTAACAGCTTTTATAATATTAATATCATGCAATAATAATAACACAGAAAATGCTCAGTCAAACATTGACACAAACAATTTAAGCAATCAAAATAATAATGAAAAAACTACAGGCACATTTTGCTATGTAAGCATGAACAGCAAAGACACTGTTTTTTTAAAACTGAATATTTTTGCTGATAGTGTTACAGGCAATTTATCATATAAACTTTTTGAAAAAGATAGTAACAAAGGAAATTTTGCCGGTAAGCTTAATGGTGATACTTTAATTGCAGATTATACATTCATGTCAGAAGGAAGCGAATCAATAAGACAGGTTGCTTTTTTAATTCAGAACGATATTGCTGCAGAAGGTTATGGTGATGTACAGGAAGAAAATGAAAACATAAGCTTTAAAAATATTCACAATATTGATTTTAGTAAAGGAATAAAATTGCATAAAACAGAATGCAGCGCTGAATAAAATATCAGGCAGCGCATAAAAAAATTAAAATTTTTTGTCCAGATATTTAATTCTTGTTCGTTATAAGATTGTTATTAAAAATCGGCACAAAAAATAATCACATCAATTCCTGGAAATAGAAATAACTAAAACAAAAATCATGAAAGAATATATTTTATTATTCAGAGGCGGCAAATTAGAAAATCAATCTCCTGAGCAATCGCAGGCACACATGCAGAAATGGGTAGAATGGATGACAGAGCTTGGCAAACAAGGAAAATTTATTGGCGCGCAACCACTCGTAAAAACAGGCAGAGTTGTAACGGGAACAAAAAAAGTAATTTCAGACGGACCGTTTATGGAAGGCAAAGAAATGCTGGGCGGATATTTAATATGTAAAGCAGATTCATATGATGAAGCTGTTGAAATTTCTAAAAATTGTCCGATACTTGAATTTGATAATGGTCTTGTTGAAGTAAGAGAAATTGGTGAAATGTAATTTTGTTTTTAGTAAAAATATTTCAGATCATTGTTCATTTCCATATTAATTAATTTAATTACAAATAAAAGTTATGGCTACAATAAAAGGTGCAGGCACAAAAGAAAATCCGTGGCAACTTAAAACACCGCCCGGAACTTCAGAATATATTATGTATAAAGATGATGCTAATCCGCCTGTGCTTGTTTGTAAAGTAGGAAGTACAACATTGCATTATCAATGGCGCGCCATTGAAGATTTACATGCCATGCTGAAGAAAAATAACGATTGGATTGAACTAGGCAGCACCGATGAACAAAAGCCTGTAAAAGAAGGAACTGTAGAATCATGGGCGCGTGCTGCAGATAATCCTGTTGGCGGATGGTATGGATTAAAAAAAGGTCTTCGCGGCAGATTTGCAATGTATGTTCCGCCATTAATGGAAGCATTAGGACTTGCAGAAGTGGAACATAATCCTAAGAACAATCGTATGAAAGCATTATAGCTTAAAAAAAATCGTGTCATCTTCTCCTGTTAATGTTTCAAAGCTTACTGATCATCTTTTTCGTACCGAAGCAAAAAAGATGACGGCAGTGCTTACAAAAATTTTTGGAACAGAAAATTTAGAAACTGTAGAAGATGTTGTGCAGGATACATTGCTCAGTGCTTTAAACATTTGGAAATTAAAAGGCATACCCGATAATCCTTCTGGCTGGCTTTTTCGCGTTGCAAAAAATAAAGCAATTGATATTATTCGCAGAAACAAACATTCATTGCAATATGATTTTTCAGGTAGCGAAAAAATATTGCTTACTTCAGGATATACGGTTAATGCAGCAATGGATAATTTTTGGAAAGAAGAATTAATCAATGATGATTTGCTGAGAATGATGTTTGCCTGTTGCCATCCCGGTATTTCTGAAGAAAATCAAATTACACTTATTTTAAAAACGCTTTGTGGTTTTAGTACTGCAGAAATTGCTAAAGCGTTTTTAAGTAATGAAGAAACTGTAGCAAAGCGATTATACAGAACAAAAGAATTTTTCAGGCAGCATAAAATAAAGATGGAAATTCCGTCTGCTGATGAACTTAAAAGCAGGATTGATGCTGTGCTTAATGCAGTATATCTTTTGTTTAATGAAGGATATAATTCTACCTATTCAGAATCGCTTATTCGTAAAGATGTAATTGATGAAGCGATGATGCTTTGCAAATTACTAACAGAAAATAATCACACACAACAACCGGAAGTTTTTGCGTTAATGGCATTGATGTGTTTTCATTCAGCAAGAAGCGAAAGCAGGTTAACAGCAGAAGGCGAAATTATTTTATTGCCGATGCAAAACCGCGAAAAATGGAATCCCGTTTTAATACAAAAAGGAAATGAATATTTGAATAAAGCTGCGTTTGGTGGTGCATTAAGCGCTTATCATCTTGAAGCAGCAATTGCATTTGAACATTGTACAGCAGAAAATTTCGAACAAACAAACTGGGCAAGAATTCTTCAGTATTATGAGTGGTTATGTAAGATCTCGCCATCGCCGGTAACAGAATTAAATAAAACAATAGCAATAATGCAGGTGCATAACGCCACTGTTGCTTTGGAAGAATTAAAAAAAATTCAAAACATTAAAAAGCTGGAAAAATATTATTTGTATTATAGTTTGTTAGGTGAGATCTACACAAGATTAAACGATAAGCCAAAAGCTATAGAAAATTTTGATACAGCAATATCACTCACAAACTCACAGGTTGAAAAAAAGATGCTTAAAAATAAGATCATTGCCCTGGAATAATTTAAATTCCATCAGGATAATAGGCTTTCTATAGAATAAAATAAAAAATGTGCGAATAAATTATCATACTTAATTATTTCGCCATAATTTTCTCTTTTAATTAATACCGCACTTATGAAAAAAATATTTTTTGTTTCAGCTATAATTTTATTGTTTGGATGTTCAAAAGAAATTAATTCTGGTGCAGCAAATAACAGCAGCACTTATTCAATAGAAAATGCAAGTGTTGCTACCAGCACTTATTTACCATTAACCAAAGGCACATTCTGGAAGTATAATATTAAAACTGAAGATGAAAACATCGAAACATCTAAGCTTACTGTTTTAGGTATTGAGAAAAAGATTAATAGCAAAAATTATCAAAAAGTAAAATCTGTAATGGATGATGAAACAGATACTTTATATTATGCGCAAGACAACCAGGATTATTATCTCTATACAAACACCGGAACATCAGACGATGAAAAAATAAGTTTGGAAATTTTGTTCTTAAAAGATAATGCATCTGTTGGCACAACATGGAATACTGCTGCAGGAACTGCTGATGGATTTAAGCTAAAATGTTTTGGAAAAATTATTGCAAAGAATATAACACTCACTGTTGGCGGCACAACATATACAAACGTAATTCACACTTATATTGAAATAAGAAAGCCGTTTTTATTTACTTACATAGTTGTAAATAAGCAGGATTTTTATACAGCAAAAAACATTGGCATTATTAAAAATGTTTCAAACATATTATTGCCTTCAAGTTCAAAAACAACTACAAACATAACCGACTATAAAATATACTAACCGGTAAATTTCAACTCCAGTCATCTTAAAACATATTAAGTTTTATAAAATTTTTCATTAAGTTTATAACCGCATTTCTTTTACCACAATTAACTAAAAAACTTTTATGAGAATCTTTACATGTATTGCAGGCATTGCTTTAATAGCCACAGCCTGCAACCAAAAACCATCTTCTTCAGCAGAAGAAAACAAGCATATGGCTGCTTCCGATATTCGGTCTGAAAATTTAAAAGGAAGTATTCAGCAATTGGAAACAGATACTTATACAATTGATAGTACTACAGGAAAAATGGGTAAACTGGAAAGTAAAAGCACCGAAACATATAATGATAGTGGCTACACAACTTCTTACAGCAATTATACCGCAAAAGACAGTTCAACCACAGTTACGAATTATAATCATGATGCCAATGGTTTTGTAACAGATGTTTCAACTACTAAAAATGGCAAGCAAGTTTCTTCTATGAAAATTTCGGTTGACAGTTTGGGTAAATATTCGCTGGCAACTTCATTCGATTCAACAGGTAAAGAAGATGTATTTTATGATGATATTTCTTCGAATGATTTTGGACAAGTATTAAGTGCCAAAGGTCATCATGCTGATAGCTCGCTTAAGATGACATTTAGCAACACATTTGACAGCATTTATTATACAGGCGGAGAAAGTAAGGATAGTGTTGGGAAAGCAACTTATTCTAATACTATAAAACTGAATGATAAAAAAGATCCGGCACAAATGGATGAAACTAATGTAACAAAAGATTCCACTACCAAAACAAATACAATTTATGTTTATGAAACATCGGACGATCATGGTAACTGGACACAACAAAACATCAGCGAAAATGGTAAGCCTAAAAAAATTGTGAAGCGTATTATCTCGTACAAGCAATAGTATAAATCAAACAAAAAAACCGCCCAAATTTCGGCAGTTTTTTGTTTGATAATTATTTTAGTACTTTTTATTTATACCAGAAATCAAGCGTTGCAGGTTTATAACCGATGCGAAGCGCATTTATTTTTAAAGTATCACCTGTATTTAATTTAATTAAATCTGCATTATAAATCTGCCAATTGGGAGCTGCGGGTAATTGTTGACCGTTCTTTAAATTTGGGTTGAATAATATGCCATAATCCCATGTCGATACTGTATGTATTTCTTTATTTTCTTTACCGGCTTTTGTAATTCTGTAACCAATGGATGCGCCTTTTGTTCTGCAGGTAATCTTTATGCCGCCTGAAGTTTTAATAACAACCGGCGTATCAGTTAAAGGCGGCTCATCTTTACCATGCCACCAATTTGAAACCATTTGCTTTTCCTGCACACCGCTCATATCTCCTATTTTTTTTGTCCAGGTATTAAATGCATTTTTTAATTCTGCAAGTTTACTTTTATATGCAGGATCTGTTGAAAGGTTGTGTAATTCGTTTGGATCATTTTCAATATCATATAACTCTTCAACGGGTTTTGTTTTAAACCACGCCATTTGATCAGCATCAAGCTTGCCGGCATCACGCAATGCTGAAATTTCTTTCATCATTGGTATACCAAGCCTGTATTCAATATTTTGATAATAAGGTTTATCAGGTTCATAATTATACAAATATTCATAACGCTTATTACGCACTGCTCTCACACGATCATATTCGGTGTCCATTCTATCTCTGCCTGCAAAAATATATTTACGTTCCTGCGCAGATTTTTGCGAACCAAGAAATGGTTGCCCCTGCATATAATAAGGAACTTTAACGCCTGCCAGCGATAAAATAGTTGGAGCAAAATCAACAGAACTTATCATTTCATCATCTGTTGTGCCTGCATGTACTGCATTTGGAAAACGAATGATTAATGGGATATGAATTCCGCGCTCAAGCACTTCACGCTTCATCCAGGGTAATGCGCCGCCATGATCGCTATAAAAAAATATAATTGTATTATCATATAAGCCATCATCTTTCAACATCTTTATTATTTCACCCACCTGGCTATCCATGCGTTCTATATTCGAAAACAAACGTGAGATATCATGCCGTACAATTTTTGTGTCAGGATAAAATTGCGGCACAGGAACTTTATCTGTATCAACCAGAAGGCTTTCATTATTGCGCATAAAAATCTGCGACTCGTGTGTAATAAATAAATTGAAAACAGAAAAGAATGGTTTATTGGCTGGCTTGTTTCGCCACGAAGCGGCAGGTCCGTTTTCATCCCATGCTGTCACTGGCGGCAAAAATTGATAATCCTGTTTTTCATTATTTGTGCAATAATAATTATGCATGCGAAGAAACTCCGAAAAACATTTTACATAATCCGGTATCACGGCAGAATAATCTTTTACAGGTGAATATTTGGCACCCGCAGCACCGTTAAGCGTGCGCATATGTTGTGTACCAATTGATGTTTGATACATGCCTGTAATAATAGTTGAGCGGCTTGGCGCGCATACGCCTGCAGTTGTATAAACATGTGTATAGCGTATGCCTTCTTTAGCGAGCTGATCTATATTTGGCGTATTTACAATTTCATTTCCATAACAACTGAGGTAAGGAGAAATATCTTCGCAAACAATCCATAAAATATTTGGCTGATGATTTTGTTGTTGGGCAAAAACATCTTTTTCATCAGCCAATAATAGAAGCATTAAAGTGGTTATTGCAATCAATTTTTTGACAGAGATTTTCATGCAATAAAGTTAACAGTAATTAAAGATCGATTAGCCTTTATAAAACTATATCATCTTTTACACTTTCAATTTACCTTCTATGGAATCATCAATAGTTTTACCCATAGCTGCACCTGCAAGTCTTTTCATAAATGCTATTGCCTGCCCGTGTTTATTATCCCAATAATATCCTTCTGTGGGTTCAACTTTTATTACAGAAATGCGCGGATCATCAACGCCTTCAGTAAACCACACTTTCAATATTGGTTCCCACAATTCTTTTATTTTTTCTTTATCTTCTGTTACAGTTGCAGTGCCGTAAATATTCAGAAAATCACTGTAGGATGAACCTTGAAATAATAACTGCACTAAAGGATCTGCCAACAGCTCACTATTTTTATGACTATCGTTCGCGCTGAGAA
Source organism: uncultured Parafilimonas sp. (assembly GCA_964236165.1). Lineage (GTDB taxonomy): Bacteria > Bacteroidota > Bacteroidia > Chitinophagales > Chitinophagaceae > Parafilimonas. Next base: position 11,072 of record CAXSDU010000080.1, read on the forward strand.
ACCAAAGATTGCCATCGTCATCAATTTTTTGTACTGACATAGGCCTGGTTGCAAATGGTTTACCCGGCGAATTGTTGGTACAAAAAAAACAGGTCTTAGCACTCTGGGTTAACGCTTTAATTTTCTTTGTGGCTTCTTCACCTTGTAACTCTTTGTAGTTGTCTTCTGGTTGTTGTTGATTAATACTATCCATAATTGTTTTAATAGATAATAACAATACTAATACCTGAATGTTTAATTTTTATTTTCTTTTTACTAATATATTAAAGGTTTTGATTTTTATATTTTAGTAGAAATATGGATAAGAAATATGTACACAAATTGAGATTATATATTTCTGAAATGTTATGTACATTTCTTTATCATGAAGTTAACATGATTGGCAGCAGCTTAAAGAATTGAGTCTTTGATATATACTTTTGTAAATATTTCCTTTTATAACTTAAGTTATGATGGATTAAAATGAATGTTATCATCACCCATAAATAGAATTGAGATTTATTTTAAGAAAGTATTTCTCAACTATTCTTTTACTAACCAAGCCAAACCATCCGGCTGGCCGCCAACATCAATCTTATTTACAACAGACAATGTTTTTATATTAATAACCGCTACATAATTATCAGGCGTGCAGGCAACATAAGCATATGTGCCATTGGGTTGCATTAAAATACCGGCTGCACCATGTCCAATATTTATTTGTTTAACGAGCTTACGTGTGGCAACATTATACACCGTAAGATTACCCGAACTAAGGCTTGAAATAAAAGCCAGCTTTCCATCAGGTGTAATTTGCAAGCGGTTAACACCATTTACATTGGCATTAATAGTTGCAGCCAATTTTTTTGTGCTGAGATTAATGATGTAAATCTTTCCGTTTTCAGCAGATGCGGTCCACAATTCAGTACTGTCAGGCGTTACATCAAAGCCTTCACAACCTTTTGCAACAGCAATAATTGTTTGCTCCCAGTTTTCCTGCGGTTGTGCATTGGGCGGCGGCTGAGGCATATTTTTAGGGGCATTTTTCGGAGGCGCAAAATTGCCGCGCAGTATGAAAGTATCCTGTAAAATACTTACCGTTCCTGAAGCAACATTAGTAGTATAAATTTTCTTTGCATTGTTGGTTACATAAATCATGTGCGTTCTGTTTTGTCCGGTACCCATGCTCCATTCAATTTTTTGGGTTAATGGATTATAACAACCAACTGCCTTTGAACCTTCCACCGTAAACCATAATTTACCATTTACAAATGTAAGCCCGTGCGGGCCGAGTAACGGTTTTGTATCAATATCATCCAGGCGCTTTTGCGCAACAAGGTCAATCACATTTATTGTATGTAAACTGCCGCCGCCATAAATAGAAACATAAGCTGTTTTTCCATCTGAAGAAGCAATTACTTCATGCGGGTCTTCACCAACAGGAATGTTTGCAATTACTTTTAATGTGGAAGGATTAACAATCGCAAGCGTATGATTGTTTTTTGATAATGCCAGCAATGATTGAGCTTTGCATGATGTTACTATAAGCAGGAAAATTATTGTAAACAAAAGGTTTGAAACAAAGTGGGTTTTACATCGCATATATTTTTTCATAAAAATTTATTTAGGTAGATTTAGCATGGGTACGTAAGATCTTGTTCCAACATGCTAATAATATCTATGTGCTTTTAAAAGAACAGCAAACAATCTTAAGCATATTAAATGAAATCTACTAATAAGCTTAAAGAATAATGCTACTGCTATATAATATATGACATTTATAAAATAGTATGTATGATTTTTACATTACAAATTCTGTCCACTTTTTATCACTTTGGCCTGATGCAACCACTGTATCAATAAACGCCATTCCTCTTACGCCTTCATCAACTTTTGGATAATCGAACATAGCTGAAGTTGGTTTTTCACCATTCAGTTTTGCCATTAAGCTTTGCGCAAAATTGCGATAGATATTTGCGAATGCTTCTAAATAACCTTCAGGATGACCGCCCGGTGTTCTGCAATTATGTTTTGCAACATCAGAAAGGTAAGGCTGCCCTGCACGATAAATTTCTGTTGGTTTATCCAACCATTTTACCAATAAAGTATTAGGTTCCATTTGCGCCCATTCAATACTACCGAGCTCACCATAAATCCGAATCTTCAAAGCATTTTCTTCGCCGGCAGCAACCTGGCTTGCCATTAAACAACCTGCAGCGCCGTTATCAAATCTTAATAAAACATTTCCATCATCATCAAGTGCCCTGCCTTCCACTATAATATTTAAATCGGCACACAACTTTGTAATTTTTAATCCTGAAACATATTCTGCAAGGTGTGCTGCATGTGTTCCTATATCGCCCATTGCGCCGGCTTTACCACTGCGTTTTGGATCTGTTCTCCAGGCAGCCTGCGCATTTCCTTCGCGCTCGCTTAATTTACTTAACCAGCCTTGCGGATATTCAACCCATATCTTTCTTGTTTTTCCAAACATGTTTTTTGCAAACATTTCTTTTGCCTGTTTTACCATTGGGTAACCGGAATAGGTATGCGTTAAACAAAGTGATAATCCTGTTTCTTCTACTTTCTTTTGTAATTGTTTTGCTTCATCTAAAGTAAACGTCATTGGCTTTTCAACTACTACATTAAACCCATGTTCAAGCGCCATCATTGCCGGTGCAAAGTGTACAAAGTTTGGTGTAACAATGGTAATAAAATCAATGCGCTTATCTTCCGGCATCTTACTTTCTTTCGTTATCATATCTTCATAATTCGTATAAATTCTGTCTTGCGGCAGAAATAATGATTCGCCTGAATCCTGTGCAATAGCGGCATCATGACTTAATGAACCGCAACTTATTTCTATAAGTCCATCCATGTTGAAAGCGAGACGATGTATAGCGCCGATGAATGCATCTTTGCCGCCACCAATCATTCCCATTCTTAATTTTCTATGTGTCATTACAATATTTTTTTAGTAAAGAAAAGCTGAGCGTATTAAATTTATTACTGCACACTTGCTATCGCAAATTAAAGAGTTGTAAAAATATTTACAGAATTCGATAAAAAAATTTTCCTTTTTTATTTTGAAAAGTAATTATCGCTACATTAGCGCATATTGTTTTTTGAGCAAATAACTTTCCTGTAAAAAAATTCTAACGCATGCCAACAATTAAACGTAATCAATTATTCGTTGCAAGTTGTTTGTCACTTTTAGTTACTTCGCTTTCTTTTGGAATTCGTGCTGGTCTTTTAAACACATGGTCGCACGAATTTGCATTAGATCAAAAACAAATAGGAATTATTACCGGTACTGCATTCTGGGGTTTTCCGTTAGCTATTGTTATTGGCGGAATAGTGGTTGACATTATCGGCATGAAAAAACTATTGGTAGGTGCATTTATTTTTCATGCGGCCGGTATTTTTCTTACCATTATTGCAAGCGGATTTTGGCCACTTTTTATTTCAACTTTATTAATTGGAATGGGTAATGGTTTGGTTGAAGCTGCCTGCAACCCTTTGGTAGCAAGCCTTTACACAACAAATAAAACAACAAGATTAAATTATTTTCATCTTTGGTTTCCCGGCGGCATTGTGATAGGTACTTTGATTGTTCGCTTTTTTGGCGTTAGTATTCCTGATACCATTTATTTATCAAATTGGCGTGTGCTTGTAGGTTTAATGTTTATTCCAACTGCGTTATATGGGTTCTTGTTTTCTAAACTTAATTTTCCTGTAACAGAACGTGTGGCAAGCGGTATAAGCACCGGCAAAATGTATAGATCAATTTTTAAACCTTTGTTTTTAGTAATGATAATATTAATGTTGGGCACAGCTATTACCGAATTATTTACCGGGCAGTGGATTGATGTTTTATTAAAGAATGTTACTGATAACGCTATATTATTATTAACGCTTGAAACAGGTGTGATGGTTTTGGGTCGCGGATTAGCAAAGCCTGTTGTAGGCAAACTTTCGCCGCAAGGTGTTTTGCTGATGTCTGCAATTCTTGCTTCGTTAGGATTGTATTTATTAGGACATTCAACCGGAAATATGTTGTTCGTTGGAGCAATCGTTTTTGGAATGGGCGTTTGTTATTTTTGGCCAACCATGATTGGTTTTGTTGCAGAAAATCTTCCTGAAACCGGCGCTGTCGGATTAAATTTTATGGGTGGCGCAGGCATGTTTGCCGTTTCTGTTTATATGTTTTTCATGGGTGGTTATTACGATAAACTGGTAGCGGCACAATTACCGGCAGGCGCTAATCTTGCCACTTATAATTCAGCACCGGGAGGTTCTGATATGGCGAATGCTTTAAACAATGCTAAAGCACTTGCCGGTCCGCATATTATCAATACAACACTCGTTATACCATTAATATTAATTGCAGCATTTGCAATATTATTTGTGTATATGCGATCAAGAAATACACAACCGCTTTCAGTTGCAGGTACAGCTATTGCTAACCCATACGACGATCAATAATGACAAATAGAAGAACAGTAATAAAAAATTTGGTAGCAGGCTCAGTTGCTATTCCCGCATCAAAAGTTTTTGCAGGCGAAATGCTTACATCTGATAAAAACAAACCATTGAAATTAAAAGGCAATATCAATCATTCCGTTTGCCAGTGGACGTACAATTTTCTTTCGCTTGAAGATCTGTGCAAGCTTGTAAAAAGCATTGGCTTTAGTGCCATTGATTTAATTGCACCTAAAGATTTTCCAATGCTGCAGAAGTATGGAATATACAGTTCGATGTGCTATACCAATGGCGATATTAGCTTAACCAAAGGTTGGAATCATACAGAACATCATGCCTTATTAACACAACAATTCACCGAAGCCATTCCTATCATAAAACAAAATGGGTATAAAGATGTAATTTGTTTTAGTGGAAGCCGGGATGGCATGGATGATGAAACCGGTTTGAAGAATTGCGTTGCAGGCTTAAAGCCTATTGTAGAGCTTGCAGAAAAAAATGGCGTTACTGTTCACATGGAATTACTAAACAGTAAAGTTGATCACAAAGACTATATGTGCGATAATCATAAATGGGGTGTTGAATTGTGTAAGCGTCTTGAGTCTCCAAATTTTAAATTGTTGTATGATATTTATCACATGCAGATTGATGAAGGCGATGTAATTAGAACCATCAATGATAATAAAAAATATTTTGGTCACTATCACACAGGCGGCGTTCCGGGCAGGCATGAGATTGATGATACACAGGAATTATATTATCCGGCTATAATGCGTGCAATAGTTGCAACAGGGTATAAAGGATACGTTGCACAGGAATTTATTCCCGCTTCTGCAGATAAAGCAGCTTCACTTAAGAAGGCAATTGAAATATGTGATGTATGATTTAAGTTTAATGTTCACATTTTTCAAAGCTTAAAAACTAAATACAAAATTGTGAACGCGTAAACTTATAAACATAAAACTTAATAAACTTTGAAATAATTAAACTAAAAAATAATGGCTGAAAATGTTTTTGACGCAATTGTAGTTGGTTCAGGCATCAGCGGTGGCTGGGCGGCTAAAGAACTTTCTGAAAAAGGTTTAAAAGTTATTATGCTTGAAAGAGGCATGGATATTAAACACACTTCAGGTTATACAAATACCAATAAAGATCCGTGGGAATTTCCACATCGCGGAACCCGTACACAAGAAATGGTAAAGGATTATCCTGTGTTGCGCCGCGATTATCCGCTAAACGAAACCAATCTTGAATGGTGGGTAAATGATCAGGAGAGTCCTTATACAGAAGTAAAACGCTTTGATTGGTTTCGTGGTTATCATGTTGGCGGACGTTCGTTAATGTGGGGTCGTCAAAGTTATCGCTGGAGCGATTGGGATTTTGATGCCAATGCAAAAGATGGTATTGCAGTTGATTGGCCCGTGCGGTATAAAGAAATACAACCTTGGTATGATTACGTTGAAAAATTTGCCGGCATCAGTGGTAATAATGATGGCTTACCTCAATTACCTGATGGCAAATTTATGCCGCCCATGGATATGACCTGTGTTGAAAAAGATGTTGCTGCAAGAATTAAAGATCATTACAAAGGCAGCAGAGCAATGATCATGGGACGCACTGCAAATATTACACAACCTATACAGGCAAGAACCAATTGCCAGTTTAGAAATAAATGCTGGCTTGGTTGCCCTTTTGGTGGCTACTTCAGTACACAATCTTCCACTTTGCCGGCAGCAATGAAAACCGGCAATTTAAC
>CAXSDU010000081.1:0-17189 GCA_964236165.1 uncultured Parafilimonas sp.
TGCAGAGTGGCAACAGAATGTTTCACATATAAATAATTATACAAACAACAGTGGCAGCGCCGGTGATTTAATGTATGATGATGATGTGCATGTGCAGCAATATTTTTTATTTACACAGATTAATTTAAAGTTTAATCACATAACAATTCAGGCAGGCGCAAGTGCAAACAAACAACAATTAAAATATAATCGTATTTCAGATTCAGTGTATAACTATTGGCAACATCAAAACACAAATTTTTTATTGGCACCAAGATTAAGTTTGTTGTATAATATAACAAACACAGCTTCATTTTACGGCGTTATTTCAAAAGGATTTTCTCCGCCAACATTAGCAGAAGTAAGACCATCAACCAACCAGTTTTATAATCTTCAGCCAGAATACGGATGGAATTTTGAAGCAGGCATTAAAGGCTCCGCGTTTCAAAATTTTTTATTGTTTGATGCTTCTGTTTATTCATTCAAATTACAACATGCCATCGTTTCGCAAACAGACAGCACCGGCGCAAATTTTTTTGTAAACACAGGCAGCATAAAAGAAAATGGAATTGAGGTTTGGCTTGATGCAAGAATTATTCAAAACAAAAATTCATTCATAAAAAATGTATCGCTTACAAATAGTTTTACTTACCAGCCATACAAATTCAATAACTATACATCAGGCACAAAAAATTATGCTGGAAATAATTTAACAGGCGTTCCGAAAAATATTAATGTTACTACGTTAGTTATAAATACTGCAAAAGGAATTTATTTTAATGCGAATATGAATTTTACATCTTCTATTCCGCTTACAGATGCGAACGATATTTATGCAAACAGTTATAAATTATTACAGATAAAATCCGGATATAAAAAACAGTTGAATAAAATTCTGATCGATTTTTATTTTGGTATTGATAATTTATTAAACGAAAAATACAGTTTGGGAAATGATCTCAATGCAGTTGGCGGACGTTATTTTAATGCTGCGCCAAAACGAAATTATTTTGCAGGGATGCAAATTAATTTTTGATCACAAAGCGCTTAACAGTTTGTAGAAAGTAAAGTTTATTCTTACAGATCAGTTTTAAAAAATGGAAACAATTTTTGACGAATCACTTTAAGTAAATCACTGTCAATGTAATTATTTAAAGCCCAATGATTACTGTCTTTAACAATGGTGCCACTATACTCATTATCAAAATAAATTTCAAAAGCCGGAACAAATGTATTGTTTGATGCTTTATAAGCAGGTATAGCTTCTGCTTCGTAGTGTTTGTTCAGGTAATCAAAATCGAGCCACACAATTTGGTTTAGATTCATAAAATATTGTTTAAGATATCGGGCACACAATTTCCAAAAAACTTTTTGATATATACAATTTAAAAGATAATTTGTTATACCAAAAAGACACTGCTTTAATTAAGACTGGGATCGTTAAATGTATCGCTCTGGTTTATATCGCCTGTAGTATAACCTTTTTTAAACCAATACATGCGCTCTTCGCTGGTGCCATGTGTGAAAGCATCCGGCACCACATAACCCTGCGATTCTTTTTGCAGGCGATCATCACCAACAGCATTGGCAGCGCTTAAAGCTTCATCAATATCGCCGGCATCTAAAACGTGTTTCATTTGCTGATCATAATGCGCCCAAACGCCGGCAAAAAAATCTGCCTGCAGTTCGAGCTTTACACTTAATTTATTGTAATCTGATTTGCCTACTAAATTTCTTTGTTCATCAACTTTATCTGATATGCCTAAAAGATTTTGTACATGATGACCAACTTCATGTGCTACCACATACGCCATTGCAAAATCTCCGTTTGATGCACCAAAACGATCATGCAATTCATTAAAAAAAGAAAGATCTATATATACTTTTTCATCTGACGGACAATAAAATGGTCCGCTTGCAGCGCTTGCATAACCGCAGCCTGCCTGCGTTTCACCCGAAAACAAAACCAGTTTAGGTTTTACATATTGTTTATGCATGTTATTAAATAAAGAATCCCAAACATCTTCTGTATCGGCAAGCACAACGCCAACATAATCACGCAGTGTATCATTAACGTTTGCTGCAGATGCATTTTGTGTGGTTTGATTGCTTTGCTGCTGTTGCGGAATATCGTTTGGATTACCACCTAAAAAATAAACTATTACGGCAATAATTAATCCGCCAATTCCGCCAAAAGCAACATGACCGCCGGTAACGCCGCCGCCGCGGCGATCTTCTATATTACCACTTTCGCGTCTGCCTCTCCATTGCATAATTTAATTTTTTAGTGATTAACAAATTTGTTTCCAATATTTAAATTCCCTAATGTTTTAATAGATTAGCTAACTAATTCTGCATATAATTTTTCAAGTTCTTCTTTTGCGCTGCTGCATAAACCCGGGTGCACTGCTGATGTTTGAACGATTGTACTTTTTGTTGCTGTAAGCCATCTAAAACGCGAAGCGATAGGAAGGCATGCCATTGTGCCTCCTTCAGCATCGCCGTTACAAATATGTTCGATTGCTTGAAAGCGTTTTTCCAATTCTTCAATATTCAAATCATTAAAAAAATGTAAAAGCCTTTCTTTATTTAAAAAGAATTTTGCTTGTAAAAAATGTTCACCGGCACAATATATAATTACGCCGGTATTAAGAAATTCTTCGCGCTCAACACGCGGAACAATTCTTATGATAGCATATTCAAATAATTGCTTCTCTTGCATGGATTGCTTCATTTACAAAAATTTCAGACGCATTAATTCGCGCTGTTAAAAACTTTGTATACACTCGCCTTTTTTCATCTGCCGTTTGCTTTTCATTTTCTTTATTAAGCCATTCATCAGGAACTAAAGCAACGATTGATTTAATTGTTTCTGCAATAAGAATTTGTTTAAAAAATTTATCAGCATCGTTAAGCATTGAAGCTTGTTTTAATAAAACATGATCTTTTATTTGTTGAAAAGGCCGTTGCGCCTGCTGTTCAAAATCATCCCAGGAATGGTGAAAATATAATGCAGCGCCATGATCAATCAGCCATAATTCTTTATGCCATAAAAGCATATTTGTATTACGCACAGTTCTGTCAACATTTGCAATAAAAGCATCAAACCAAACTATTTTTGATGCAAGTTCTTCATCAATAACTGTATTCACAGGATCAAACGTTATGGCACCTGAAAGATAATGCAGACCTAAGTTTAAGCCTGTACTTGCTTTTAAAAGATCCTGTATTTCTTCATCCGGTTCTGTACGTCCGAAAGCCTCATCCAAATTCGCAAAAACAATTTCAGGAATTTTTAATTCCAGCGCTCTTGCAATTTCACCGGCAATTAATTCTGCAATTAATGTTTTTACACCTTGCCCTGCACCGCGAAATTTTATTACATACATAAAGCCATCATCCGCATCAGCAATCGCCGGTAAAGAACCACCTTCGCGTAAAGGTGTTATGTATCTTGCTACATTTACAGTTCTTATTTCAGGCTTAATTAATTCCATTGCTTCAATCAATATAATTGCCGAATGTAAATTGTTTTATAACTGCATTCATCATTTAAAATTTAAAAATAGTTGATCAAGGTTTTATTTTAAGAAAGTAGTATTAGCAAGATTGAATTGATGTTTGTTATTTTGTTATTTAAATAATCTTAATGGCAAAAGCTGCGGGAAATATTTTAATTATTGATGACGAGCGTTCTATTAGAAAAACATTAAATGAAATTCTTTCTTACGAAGGTTTTAAAATTGATGAAGCAGGAGATGGCGAAGAAGGATTAAAACTTTTTTCTGATAAAACGTATGATGTTGTTTTGTGCGATATTAAAATGCCCAAGATTGATGGGCTTGAGTTTTTGGTAAAAGCAAATGAGATAAATGCTGATGTACCGGTAATTATGATTAGCGGGCACGGAACAATAGAAACTGCTGTTGATGCTGTAAAAAAAGGCGCTTATGATTATGTATCAAAACCGCCGGATTTAAACCGTTTATTAATAACAATTCGCAATGCTATTGATAAAAATTCTTTAAGCACAGAAGCTAAAACGCTTAAGAAAAAAATAAATAGAGTACAGGAAATGATTGGTGCAAGTGAGGCAATGAAAAAAATAAAAGAAACTATAGAAAAGGTTGCGCCAACCGATGCGCGCGTTTTAATTACCGGAGAAAATGGTGTGGGAAAAGAATTAGTAGCGAGATGGCTGCATACAAAAAGTAAACGTGCAGAACAAAGTTTGATTGAAGTAAACTGCGCAGCCATTCCATCTGAATTAATAGAAAGCTAATTATTCGGGCATGAAAAAGGTTCGTTTACTTCAGCCATAAAACAACGTATTGGCAAGTTTGAACTGGCAAATGCCGGTACTTTATTTTTAGATGAAGTTGGCGACATGAGTTTAAGCGCACAGGCAAAAGTTTTACGTGCATTGCAGGAAGGAAAAATAACACGCGTTGGTGGTGATAAAGAAATTAATATTGATGTTAGAGTTATTGCCGCAACAAATAAAAATTTATTAAAGGAAGTTGAAGAAAAAGCTTTTCGGCTTGATTTATATCATCGTTTAAATGTAATTCTTATACATGTGCCATCTTTAAATGAACGCAGAGAAGATATTCCTTTTTTAATAGAAACATTTCTGGAAGATATTGCGGAAGATTATGGACAAGCAAAAAAAGCAATAGATAAAAAAGCTGTTGAAGCATTGCAACGTCATAGCTGGACGGGTAATATACGCGAGTTAAGAAATGTAGTAGAAAGGCTTGTAATACTTTCAGGGAAATTTATTAGTGAAACAGATATTACAAGTTATGTTTTGATGTAAGCTGTGAAAAAAACAAAAACAGTAATAATTATTGCAGGACCAACTGCCTCTGGTAAAACAGCGCTTTCTTTACAATTAGCCGCTCATTTTAATACTGGAATAATTTCGGCAGATTCCAGGCAATGTTTTAAAGAATTAAATATAGGTGTTGCCAAACCTTCGGCTGACGCGTTGAATTCTATTCATCATTATTTTATTAACTCGCATTCTATACAAGATGTTGTTAATGCACAGGTTTTTGAACAATACGCATTGGCAGCAGCAGCGAAAATTTTTGAAAAAAATGATATTGCAATAATGGTTGGCGGTTCTGGTATGTATATAAAAGCGTTTTGCGAAGGACTTGATGAAATACCAGAAATTGATATTAATGTTCGAAATAAAATAGTAAAAACTTTTGAAGAAAAAGGCATAAACTGGCTTCAGATAGAAGTTGAAAAAAATGATAAGGAATTTTGGTTGCAAGCTGAACAAAAAAATCCGCAAAGATTAATGCGCGCATTGGAAGTATTTTTTTCTACAGGTAAAAGCATTACCTATTTCAGAAAAAATAGTAAGCAGACAAGATCATTTAATATTATAAAATTTGGATTAGAATTATCAAAAGAGCAACTGCATAAAAATATAAAAGATCGCACCAATGAAATGATAGCAATGGGATTAATTGATGAAGTAATATTATTAAAAGATTACCGGTATTTGAACGCATTGCAAACCGTAGGCTACAAAGAAATATTTGATTTCCTGAATAATAAATATGAATTAGATTGTGCCATAGAAAAAATTAAATTTCACACAAAGCAATACGCAAAAAGGCAACTCACATGGTTTAAAAAAGATAAAGAAATTAAATGGATTGAAGCAAGTAATTCAAAAGAGCCTTTTATAAGTTCAATTTTATCAGTAATTTGGAATAAATGCAAATAGATATTAAAGCAATTTGCTTATTCTAAATAACGGTTAAGCCTTTATTTCTCTATGTTCTTTGAAACTTTAAAATAATCACATCTAAAGTGCTTGTTAGATAAATTTTTGATTTTACAAAAACATAACTTCTTTAGAGGTTGTATCTATCGCATAAATGTGTACTAAAAACACATTAAAAAAAATCTTATTTTTTTTGCATGATATGCAATGTATTGTTAATTTTAACTGTCCTATATTATTATTTATCACCTTATTTATTATTACTTATGAGACAAAAAATCGATTGCGTTTTATTACGCCTGTGCGTAATAATTTTCTTGGTATTCACTGGCTTAGGCGTTTTTGCACAGAATTCGGTAAAAGGAACTGTTACAAGTTCAAAAGATAATCTTCCTGTAGGGTTTGCAACTATTACTGTAAAAGGGACTAAAGTTGCTACTACTACCGATGCTAATGGAAACTTTACCTTAAATCTTCCGGCAGGTAAAAAAACACTGGTGGTTAGCTCAGTTGGTTATGCTGCGTTAGAAGTAGATGCCTCTTCAGGTAATGTATCGGTAACACTTACAGAAAGCACGTCTTCTTTGGATGAAATTGTTGTTACTGGTTATACAGCTCAGAAAAAGAAAGATCTCACAGGTTCTGTGGCTGTAGTAAATGTATCAAACTTAAAATCTGTTCCTTCAGGTACTACCGAATCATTGCTTCAAGGTCAAGCTTCGGGCGTAACTGTTATTAATTCAGGTAATCCTGGTGGTGGAAGCAGTGTTTATATCAGAGGTATTACTTCTGTTGGTAATGTAAATCCATTAGTTATTATTGATGGAACTCCGGGAAGTATTCATGATATTAATGTTAATGATATTGAATCTATCCAGGTGTTGAAAGATGCAGGTGCTGCCTCTATTTATGGTGTTCGTGGTTCAAACGGTGTAATCATCGTTACTACAAAAAGAGGTAAGCAAGGCGCAGCCCACATTACTTATGATGGATATGTTGGCACTCAAAGACCATTAAAAGATGGATTTAATCTCGCAAATACACAAGAAACTGCTAACGCTTATGTAAAACAATATGCTAACGATGGTATCGCTGATGGAAATAAGCAGTTTAAACAAGCAGCTGATGGTACTGGTATAATTCCCGATTACATAACACCAACAGCAGCCAGTGAGGGTGATCCGAATACAGATCCTTCTACTTATGCGTTGTATTCAAATCCAATTACGAAAGCAAATAAAACAGGCACGGATTGGTTTCATGAAATATTTAAACCGGCTATTTTCCAAAGTCATACTGTATCTGCAAGCGGCGGCAGCGATAAATCAACCTATTATTTTTCTACAAGTTACCTTGATCAGCAGGGGACTTTAGTAAATACCTATTTAAAAAGATATTCTGCAAGAATCAATACAACATTTAATATTAAAGATCATATCAGGGTTGGTGAAAATGCATATGTATTTTATAAACAAAACCCAGGATTTACAAACCAAAATGAAGGCAATGCCATTTCATTTAGCTATCGTGAAGATCCTGTTATCCCTGTACATGATATTGCCGGTAATTATGCAGGAACGATTTCACAGGGTTTAGGCAATTCACAAAATCCGGTAGCCACAGTTGAACGTACTGCGAATAATAAAAGTAATGACTGGCAGGTAAACGGAAATGTTTTTGCTGAAGTTGATTTACCATTTCACTTGACGGCCCGTACAAGCTTTGGAGGTAATTTTGATAATTATTATTATTATTACTTTAACTATACTGCTTACGAGAATGCTGAAAATAACACAAATGATAATTCATTTCATGAAGCTGCAGGCTATAACAGCAGCTGGACATGGACTAACACACTTAACTTTAGTGATGCATTTGGAAAGCATAATGTAAAAGCGATAATAGGCTCGGAAGCTATAAACAATTATGGCAGGTTTATACAGGCAGATCGTGCCCGTTATTATTTAACAAATCCTGCTAATTTAACGGTTGATCCAAGCTTATGGACGATTAATTTTGGAACACCATCCACACAAACAAATAACAGTAATGATCATCCTTATCAAAGTTCTCTATTCTCTTTATTTGGCCGTGTTGATTATAACTACGATGAAAAGTATTTGATAAGTGGTACTGTACGTCGTGATGGTTCTTCTGTGTTTTCGCCAGGGCAACGGTTTGGTGTCTTCCCTGCTGTAACAGCTGGCTGGAGAATTTCACAGGAAAATTTCTTAAAAGATGTTGCATGGTTAAACGACTTAAAAATCAGAGGTGGCTGGGGTAAATTGGGTTCAATCAGCAATATTAATCCTACCAATGCATATAATTTATATAACCAGGGTGCTGATAATTCTTATTATGATATTGCTGGTGCAAATACAAGCTCAACCCTTGGAGTATACGCAAGCCAATATGGTTTTCCTGCAACAACATGGGAAAAAGATAAAATTACCAATATTGGTTTAGATGCTACTCTTTTCAAAAGAAAAATTGATTTTTCTGTAGAATATTATAAAAAATCAATAAGCGATTTACTATTTAGGCTTTCATTGCCTGGTGCTGCCGGTGGAGGATCGTCTCCATTTGTAAATTTAGGCGATATTGAAAATCATGGAATTGATGGTTCTATAACCTACCATGCAAATATTGGAAAAGATTTCAAATTAGATATAACCGGCAATATTACCTCTTACAATAATAAAGTAATTAACCTGCCATTTGCTTACGTAGATGAAGGTAGTGCAGGCAGCGGTCGTTTAGGCTCTTTTTCAAGATTACAGGTTGGTCAACCAGTTGGAGAATTTTTTGGTTACGAGGTTACAGGAATATTTAAAGATTCTAATCAGGTAAAAGGATCTGCTGTTCAGGCAGGTGCTGCGCCTGGGAGATTTATGTATAAAGATGTTGATGGTAATGATACAATTAATACAAATGACAGAACATTTTATGGTAACCCAAATGCAAAGTTTACTTATGGGCTAACACTAAATGCCAGCTATAAGAATTTTGATCTTTCTGTATTCTTGTATGGCTCGCAGGGAAATAAGGTTATTAACTATGTACGTTTCTGGGTTGATTTCCCTCAAGTATTTGATGGTGGCGTAAGTAAAGATGCGGTATATAATTCATGGACGCCGCAAAATACAAACGCTAAGGTGCCTCAATTATCAAGAGCTGCTAATTTTAGTACTACTGGTAGTGGCGCAAATTCATATTTTATGGAAGACGGATCATATCTAAGATGTAAATCTCTTATTTTAGGATATACAATCCCTACAACTCCATTAAAAAGAATTGGTGTAGACAGGTTTAGAATTTATGTTCAAGCTGCCAATTTGTTTACTATTACCAAGTATACAGGATTAGATCCTGAACTGCAGGCATCTGATCTAAATAATAATACTAATTTTGGAATTGATTTTGGCAACTATCCTGCAAATCAAAAAACCTATACAGTTGGTGTAAATCTTTCATTTTAACGATATTAAATAAAATAATATGAAAAAATATAAAATAATTTTCCCCGTTTGTTTAGCTGTTGTAGGCTTATTGTTTGCTTGCAGTAAAGATTTTCTAAACAAGCCACCAATAGGTGCTTTAAACCCCGGTGTACTTTCTTCAAAAGCTGGCGTTGAGAATCTTTTGATTGGTGCGTATTCTTTATTAGATGGCGAAGGCAGTATTACTGTAGGTGCTAACTGGGGATGTGCCATATCTAATTGGTCGTTTGGAAGTGTGGGCGCAGACGATTCTTACAAAGGTTCTGTTCCTACGGATCAATTTAATGAAGGTGCTGGTCCTATTGCACTTTGGACTGTAGACGCCTCAAACGGTTACACACCACAAAAATGGAATGCAAATTACGATGGAATTCAGCGGGCAAACGATGTAATAAGAACTTTGCCATTGGCTACTGATATAGCTGCCACAGATGCTACTGAAATTGAGGCAGAGGCTAGGTTTTTAAGAGGTGTATATCATTTTGAATTAAAAAAAGTATTTGCCAATGTTCCTTATGTGAGCGATTCTGTTACTGTTTCTAATGGTAATTATAATGTTACTAATATTGACGGTGCCGGATATGTAAATATATGGCCTGATATTGAGGCTGATTTTCAGTTTGCAATTGATAATCTACCTGAAACACAAACCGATAAAGGAAGAGCAAATTCCTGGGCGGCTAAAGCTTTCCTGGCAAAATGCTATATGTATGAAGATGCGTACGACAAAGCAAAACCGTTACTTGATGATGTAATAACGAATGGCAAAACAGCGCATGGTGACAAATATGTATTAGATGCAAACTTTGAAGATAACTTTAACGCAGCTACCGATAATAGTGCTGAGTCTGTTTTTGCTTGTCAAAATTCTGTAAACGATGGTTCAGCTACGGGCAATGGTAATTACGGTGAAAGTTTGAATTTTCCTAATTCGGGCGGCCCCGGTGGTTGCTGCGGATTCAATAACCCATCCCAAAGTTTAGCTAATGCTTATAAAACCGGTACTGATGGATTACCGCTTTTTGATACATATAACAACAGCCCTTTAGTTAGTGATCCAACAGCCCCTTATACAGGAACGTTAGATCCAAGAATTGACTGGACTATGGGCAGAAAAGGAGTTCCGTATTTTGACTGGGGTCTTCATCCTGGAGACCAATGGATAAGAGATCCTTCGACCAATGGACATTTCAGCCCTAAGAAGAATATTTATGCAAAAAGCCAGCAAGGTGCTTTATCTTCTACAAATACAAACTTTTGGGCGCCTACACAAATAGATGCGAACAATTATAATATTATCCGTTTTGCTGATGTGGTTTTGTGGGATGCAGAATGCGAAGCACAAATAGGAAGCTTATCTAAAGCTGAAGATTATGTTAATCTGGTGCGTAACAGGGCAGCTAATCCTGCTGGATGGGTTTATGCAGGCGGAGCAGCTTATGATGCTGGTAAAAGTCAGTACTCACCTCAAACAACACCAGCCGATAAATATTTAGTTAAAGCATATCCTGCAGGATATTTTAGTTCAAAAGATATCGCGTTAAAAGCAATTTATTTTGAAAGAAGATTAGAATTAGCAATGGAAGGACAACGTTTCTTTGACTTATCGCGTTGGGATAACGGAACAGGTTACATGGCAGATGTAATAAACGCCTATATAGCTATTGAAACAAAAAGACCAACTTTATTTTCAGTTAATCCAGGTACACATTTTACAAAAGGTAGAAATGAAATTTATCCAATTCCGATTGGGCAAATTGATATAGAAAATCAAAGCGGTACACAGAATTTAAAACAAAATCCTGGGTATTAATAATTCGTTTTTTTTATAAAAAAAGGTAGGGCTAATTTAGCTCTGCCTTTTTTATTTAATACTCAAAGTCTTTTACTCTCAATGAAATTAACTTCACCGGTTACCCGTATTGTTTTATTATTTCTAGTCATGTTGTGCTTGTCATGCAATACGAATAACACCTTGTTTCAACCAATATCTTCATCACATTCTGGTATTAATTTTAATAATAAAATTGTTGAAAACGATTCTATTAACCCGCTCGATGTAGAAAATATGTACAATGGAGGAGGCGTTGGTGTGGGTGATTTTAATAACGATGGCTTACCCGATTTATATTTTACAGGTAACATGGTTTCTAACAAGCTGTATCTTAATAAAGAGAATTTTAAATTTGATGATATAACAGAAGAAGCAAATGTTGCTGGTGAAAGTAAATGGGCACGAGGTGTTTCTATAGTTGATATCAATAATGATGGCTGGCTGGATATATATGTATCAGAAACTTTAAAAAAAAATCCAAAACAACGCACAAATCTTTTATATATAAATCTGGGTCTTGATAAAAACGGTATTCCTCATTTTAAAGAAATGGCAAAAGAATATCGGCTTGACGATACAAGTGAATCAACACAAGCTGCTTTTTTTGATTATGATAATGATGGTGATCTTGATGTTTACATTGCTGAAAACGTAATAAATAAAGATAGATTTACTGATCAGTTCAGGCCCATTTTAAAAAATGGTGAAAACCCAAGTACAGGTAAACTTTTTCGTAACGATTGGGATAGCACTTTGCATCATCCTGTATTTACAAATGTTTCAAAGCAGGCAGGTATTCAAACAGAAGGTTATTCGCATGCCGTTACTATTGCTGATATAAATAATGATGGCTGGAAAGATATTTATGTAACAAATGATTTTATTACAAACGATCTGTTATGGATAAATAATCAAGATGGCACTTTTACAAACGAGTTATCAAAATATTTTAAGCATACTTCTGCTAATGCAATGGGCAATGATATTACAGATATCAATAATGATGGTTTGCCTGATATTATTACCCTTGACATGAGCCCTCAGGATAATTACAGAAAAAAAATGATGCTGAATGCAAACAGCTATCAGCGTTATCTTAATAGCGATTTATATGGTTATACATATCAGTATGTACGAAACACTTTGCAAATAAATTGTGGTAATAGCGTTAATGAAAATGATTCCATCGGCACACCTGTTTTTTGCGATGCAGGTTATTTCGCCGGTATTGCACAAACAGATTGGAGCTGGGCACCTGTTGTTGGAGATTTTGATAATGATGGATACAGAGATATAATAATTACAAACGGTTATCCTAAAGATGTTACCGATCATGATTTTATTTCTTTCAGAAATGAATCGCAATTTATAGCAGGAAAACAAGCACTATTACAAGCAATTCCGCAGGTGAAATTGCATAATTATGCATATCATAATAATGGTGATCTGACTTTTAAAGATGAAACAAAAGATTGGGGATTTGAAACGCCTACATTTTCCAACGGCGCTGTGTATGTTGATTTAGATAATGATGGTGATCTCGATCTTGTTGTAAATAATATTAATGATATCGCCTCAGTTTATAAAAACACTGCGCGTGATAAAAACAAAAACACCACACATTTTTTAAATATAAAATTTTCTGGTGATGCTAAAAATATAAATGGCTTTGGTGCGCTTGCAGATATTTATTACAATAATGGCAAACATCAGTTTTGGGAAAACACTCCGTATCGCGGCTATCTATCAACTACACAAGACTTAGCACATTTTGGTTTAGATACTATTGCGGTTATTGATTCAATTGTTATTCGTTGGCCAAATTTTAAAAAGCAAATCATACAAAATATAAAAGCAGATCAAACAATTACTGTTAATATAAAAAACGCAGAATTACCTTATAGTTTTGCAAATAATAAAATTGATACTGCAGCTTTGTTTTGCAATGTTACAGATTCAGTAAATATTCATTACATACAAAAAGATAAAGACTTTATTGATTTTAATATTCAAAAATTATTGCCGCATAAATTTTCAGAATTTGGGCCAGGAATGGCTGCAGGTGATGTGAACGGCGATGGATTGGACGACATAATAAGTGGCGGTTCTTTTTTTTACAGCGGCCAAGAATTTCTTCAGCAGAAGAACGGAGCATTCACTCAAAAGAATATACAAACGCTTAAAGATTCACTTAGTAAAAATGCAGAAGATGAAGGAATAAGTTTGTTTGATGCTGATGGCGATGGTGATTTGGATTTATATATTTCAAGTGGAGGATATGAAATGGATCATGATTCACCAAATTACCAGGATCGCTTATATATAAATGATGGTAAAGGAAATTTTACTTTAGATTCAACTGCATTACCGCAAAATTTTACCAGTAAATTTTGTGTGCGGGCAATTGATTATGATAAAGATGGCGACCTTGATTTATTTGTTGCAGGCAGAGTTGATCCCTGGAATTATCCGAAACCTGTATCAAGTTTTATTTTACGGAATGATACAAAAAATGGTGTGGTGAAATTTACAGATGTTACAAAATCTGTGGCACCTTCACTCATTAATATTGGTCTTGTTTGCGATGCTGTTTTTTCAGATTTCAATAATGATGGCTGGACGGATTTAATACTTGCCGGCGAATGGATGCCAATAACTTTTTTAGAAAATGATAAAGGCGTTTTTAAAAATGTAACGTCAGTTTCAGGAATTGCAAATCAGGTTGGTTGGTGGAACACAATTACAGCAGGCGATTTTGATAATGACGGAGATATTGATTATATAGTTGGTAATGCAGGATTAAATACATTTTACAAAGCAAGTGATCAATATCCTGTTTCTGTGTATGGCAAAGATTTTAATAATGATGGAAGTTTCGATGCTATAACTTCTGTGTATTTACCCAATAATAATCATGATGAAAAGATGGAAGAATTTCCTGCTTCCTCACGCGATGAATTGATAAAACAAATGATTACGATGCGCAGGAAATATGAAGACTATAAATCTTACGCCACTTCTGCAATGGATTCTATACTTCCTGCAAGTGAACGTAAAGACGCCATTATTTATCATGCAAATAATCTTGCTTCTTGCTATTTAAGAAATGATGGTAATGGAAAATTTACGTTACAAAAATTACCAATGCAGGCACAGGTTTCTATGTTATGCGGGATGACTGTTTCAGATTTTGATAGCGATGGAAATTTAGATGTTGTGATTAACGGAAACGATTATGGCACTGAAGTAGGCACAGGAAGGTATGATGGATTAAATGGTTTGATGCTGAAAGGTGATGGCACAGGAAATTTTATTCCTTTATCAATTATGCAAAGCGGGATTTATATTCCGGGTAATGGAAAATCACTTGTGCAATTACGCAATAATAAAAATGAATGTTTATTGGCAGCAGCCGAAAATCGCGGTCCACTAAGAATCTTCAAACTGAAAAAAAATATTACTTGTGTGCCTGTAAAACCAGATGATGCATATGCAATTGTTGAATTGAAGAATGGAAAAAAACGCAAACAGGAATTTTACTATGGCGCTTCTTATCTTTCACAATCTTCAAGGTTTTTAAATATTGATAATAATATAAAATCAATTCAGGTATTTAATACAAAGGGTGAAAACCGTATTATTAATTTTTAGTTTCAATGAAGCATAAAACTATTTCTGTTTGTTTTTTTTGCTTTATGATTTTTTCATGCAGTAACAATAAAAATCCATATACAAATAATCTTGGAATTGAGCCTGCACTCGTGGCGCAAATAGATACTGCGCATTATACATTAATAAAATGGAAAGATTCTTTGATTGATTTTGGAACTATAAAACTGGGCGATTCTATTCATTTAAAATATAGGTTTACAAATGTGGGCAAAACACCTTTATTTATTCTTCAGGCAAAACCTGGTTGCGGATGCACTGTTACAAATTTTTCTAAAGATGCAATAATGCCCGGTAAATCTTCTGTTATTACAGCCACTTTAAAAAGCGGTTTTCATACCGGCGAAATAAATAAAACGATCACAGTTGTAACAAACACAAAAGAACATACAAACAGTGTTTTAATTATGCGTGGAGTTATTCAGCCCGCAAATAATAATACGCCCTAATTTAGTTTAATGAAAAATGCAACTGGTATTTTATCAATCATTATTAGCTTGAGTATTTTATTTTTTATTTCCTGTTCTGATATACAGAAAAATAAATCACATCAGCAAACTTCAATTGCAAGTATTAAAGCAGGAAAAAAAATAGCTGCTCAACATTGTGCTTCATGTCACCGGTTACCAGATCCATCTTTACTCGATACAAAAAGTTGGGAGACTGGTGTGTTGCCGGCAATGGGCCCGAGACTTGGAATTTTTAATAATGGGTTTACGAAATATCCTTCTTTTAAAAATGATCCGAACGTAAAAAATTCATATCCTTCACAGCCTGTTATTTCTTTTGATGACTGGCAGCATATTATAGATTATTATACAGCAACTTCACCTGATTCATTAATGCCTGCAAAAAAATCTCCGCCGGTTGAAATGAATGATAAACTCTTTCAGGCAATGCAACCTTCGTTTAAATATGATATGCCTGCAACAACGTTTGTAAAAATTGAACCTCAACATCAGTTGATGATGTGTGATGCGATTGCAAAAAAATTATATCTGTTTAATAATGCATTGCAAGTAACTGATTCATTAAACACATCAGGTGCTGTAACAGATATTCTAAAAAATAATGATACACTCACACTTTGCAATACAGGAGTTTTAAGTCCTAACAATGGAAAATTTGGTTCGATAGAAAGACTTGTATTGAGCAACAAAAATCATGTTGATACTTTATTTAAAAATTTAATGCGCCCGGTTCAAATTACACAAACAGATATAAATAAAGATGGAAAAGATGATTATGTAGTATGTGAGTTTGGAAATGTTATTGGTGCTTTATCATGGCTTGAAAATAAAGGCAATGATCAATATGAATATCATGTATTGCGTGCAGTGCCTGGTGCAATCAGTGCCTGCATAAACGATTATAATCACGATGGCTTACCGGATATTTGGGCGCTTTTTGCGCAAGGCGATGAAGGTATTTTTTTATTTACTAATAAAGGTAACGGCGTATTTGATACAAAAGAGGTTTTACAATTTCCTCCGTCATACGGTTCATCTTCTTTTGAACTGGATGATTTTAATAAAGATGGTTTTCCTGATATTGTTTACACCTGTGGAGACAATGCAGACTATTCGGAAGTTTTAAAGCCATATCACGGAGTATACATTTTTTTAAATGATGGGAAAAATAATTTCAGGCAAAAATATTTTTATCCTGTAAATGGATGTTATAAAGCAATTGCAAAAGATTTTGATAATGATGGTGATTTAGATATTGCCACTATTGCTTTTTTTGCAGACTATGCAAATCAGCCTGAAGAAGGATTTGTTTATTTAAAAAATGATGGTGATAATAAATTTCAACCTTATAGTTTACCTGCTGCGAAATCAGGAAGATGGCTTACAATGGATGCAGCAGATTTTGATAGTGATGGTAAAATTGATTTAATGCTAAGTAATTTTTCTTTAGGCGGACAAATGACAAAGGCTTCAGTTGACTGGACAAAACAGCCACCATTTCTGCTTTTAAAAAATATACAGAAGTAAATTATTCTCCTGCATATAATAAAAATATCGCTTGTCGCTTATGTAATTCAGGCTTGTTGTTTTTCCAGTCTTTTATTTTTTTTGTTTGAATTGATTCGTAGGCGGATGTTACATCAATACCTATGCATAGCAATGTTTCAGGCTTGGCAGTTAGTAAAATATCATTTAATAAATGATCGTTTCTGTAAGGTGTTTCAATAAATATTTGCGTACATTTTTTTTTGTTTGATTCAATTTCAAGCAGTGTAATTTTCTTTTTTCTTTCACTTGCATCAACAGGCAAATAACCAACAAACTGAAAACATTGTCCGCTCATTCCGCTTGACATCAACGTTAAAATAATTGAATTAGGCCCAACCAGCGGAATAACTTTCGCATTGTTTTGTTGTGCAATGTGTATTAGTGTTTGTCCCGGATCTGCAATACCAGGGCAACCACATTCGCTCATTATCCCAATTATTTTT
>CAXSDU010000082.1:0-17085 GCA_964236165.1 uncultured Parafilimonas sp.
TTCTGCATGATTGCCCTTGCCATTTTATCCTTTTCGAGAGACATGCGCTGTTCATACCAATTAATAGCTTCTGCTTCCTCGCCTAGTGAAGCGATCATTCGTGCAAAAGTTCTTGTTTTGTCGGATAGTTCGCGTGCCGGTTCATGATACTGATCAAATCCCATAATAGTTTTTTTCAAATTTAATACCTTTTAATATTCGCAAATTTTAATATAAAAAAGTTATTATAGAAGCTTTTAAAAATCAAAACTATATTTGTCTTTAAAGCTATTGTAACACAATATTTATACAACGCTATCGTTCTCTAAATTGATAATTTTTTATACATGATCAGGCTACTTAAAAATTCAGGTTATTTTTTGTTTGCACTCACTGTTCTTGCTGCATGTAATAAGGGCGGAAGTAAGAGTTCATGGAACAAAAAAGATGGTACCAGTAGTGCTACCGGCTGGCATTATAATGATAAAAACCAGGGTGGTTATTATGTGGCAAGAGCTAAAGATGTAAAAACGGGTCCGGGGTTGGTATTTGTGCAGGGCGGTACGTTTACCATGGGTTCTACACAAGAGGATGTTATGGGTGATTGGAATAATATACCACGCCGTATAACAGTAAATTCTTTTTTTATAGATAAAACTGAAGTAGCTAATGTGCACTACCGAGAATATATTCACTGGATAGAAAATGTGTTTTCAGATCCGCAATATCAGGCTGTGGTTGATGGTGTAAAACCCGATACTTTGGTTTGGAGAAGCCAGTTAGCGTATAATGAACCCTATGTAGAATATTATTTTCGTCATCCTTCGTATAATTATTATCCTGTGGTAGGTGTAACCTGGAGACAGGCACATGATTTTTGTGTTTGGCGTACAGACAGGGTAAATGAAATTGCCTTAGTAAACAATGGTTATCAAAATAAAAATCTTATTAAGCAGGAAATGAATGGTGGTGGTCAGGATAACTTCAATACAAAATCTTATTTAATGGGTGAGTATGAAGGTGTACCGGGCAAGCCTAAAAAGAACCCTTTAAAAGACGCGCAGGGCAGACCAAGAACGCAGGTTTCATTTGAAGATGGCATTCTTTTTCCTGACTACAGGTTGCCAACTGAGGCTGAATGGGAATATGCGGCTTTAGGATTGGTGACAGAAAATCCATCACCGCGCAAATCCGAAAAAAAGAGAGGAGAAGAGTTAATCGCGAACAAACAAACATACGCATGGAAAAACGATGGATATGATAATTTGCGTTCTACTAAAAAGGGTGCAATGCAGGGTGCAATGCTTGCAAACTTTAAACGTGGTAACGGAGATTATATGGGAACAGCGGGTGGGTTAAATGATCGTTCAGCTATTCCTGCTTCTGTTACATCTTTTTTTCCTAACGGCTTTGG
The DNA here is from genome assembly GCA_964236165.1 of uncultured Parafilimonas sp. Taxonomy (GTDB): domain Bacteria; phylum Bacteroidota; class Bacteroidia; order Chitinophagales; family Chitinophagaceae; genus Parafilimonas. The sequence continues at coordinate 1,394 of CAXSDU010000082.1, forward strand.
TATTTATAATATGAGTGGGAATGTAAGCGAATGGGTTTCCGACGTGTACAGACCAACAACAGATCTTGATGAAGACGATATTAATCCTTACCGTGGTAACGTGTTTATGCAAGTAGATAAGAGTGGTGGCGAAGGTAATTTACGTGATAGTCTTGGAAGGATTAAAATGATTCCGGAAAATGATTCTGCTTTAGCTGACAGACGAAATTATCAGCGTTCTTATGCTATTAACTATTTGGATGGCGATTCTGCAAGCCGCGTTGATTATGGTTATGGTATTACAACTTTAATAAGCGATCAAAGCAGAGTGGTAAAGGGTGGAAGCTGGTTGGATTTGCCGTATTGGTTAAGCCCGGGTGCAAGACGTTTTATGGAAGAATATGAAAGCAGTTCTACTATTGGATTTCGTTGTGCAATGACACATTACGGTGCACCGGAAGGCGAATCTCAAAAAATTAAAACGGGAAATTTCTTTCCAAAGCGAAGACAAAAAAGATAGGAAAGGTAAATAAAGGAGAGCCGTTCACTTTAGTGAATGGCTTTTTGTTTTAATATCACTGTAATGAATATTAGTTTTGCATATGCAAAATTTTGATGAACAGCTTAATCATCTTATTGAAGAAGCTTTAAAAGAAGATGTTAATGATGGTGATCATTCAACACTCAGTTGTGTACCACCTGAAAAAACCGGTAAAGCAATTCTTAAAATAAAACAGGATGGAATTTTAGCGGGCGTTGATGCAGCGCAAAAAATATTTTCTTTTGTTGAAAAAGAGGTTCGCTTTAATGCATTTAAAAAAGATGGTGATAAAATGTATAGTAACGAAATTGCTTTTGAAGTTGAAGCAACTATTCATACGATATTAAAATGCGAAAGAATTGTGCTTAACTGTATGCAACGTATGAGTGGTATTGCCACACTTACACATCAATATGCAGAAAAGATAAAAGCATACAAAACCAGGTTGCTGGATACACGGAAAACAACGCCTAATTTTCGATTGCTGGAAAAAGAAGCTGTACGAATTGGTGGTGGTCACAATCATCGTTTTGGATTGTATGATATGCTGATGCTAAAAGATAATCATATTGATTATTGCGGAAATATCGAAAAGGCAATTGAAAAAGCATGGCGATATGTAAATATGAAAAATCCTAACTTAAAAATTGAAATTGAAACGAGGAACATAGAAGAAGTGAAACATGTATATGAGGTTGGTCAGCAAAAGGTATTTCGTATAATGCTTGATAATTTTACACCGGCAGAAATTGTTGAGGCACTTGATTTAATTAAAGACGATTTTGAAACTGAAGCAAGCGGTGGTATAAACCTTAACAATATTGAATCGTATGCTGCAACAGGTGTTGATTTTATAAGTGTGGGCAGTTTAATTACACAAGCGCAAAATGTTGATATGAGTTTAAAGGCTGTAATTACCAATTAATTTATTAATCGTTTAAAGCATGACCAAGAAAAATAATCTTGATGTAAATGGTTTTGTGTACAGCACAAATCCTAATTTTTCTTTTCAAGCTTCACATGAAAAGAAACAGGAAACTTTACAATCGATACAACAAAAATTAAAAATAAAATTAGAAACAAAACATCGCGCTGGTAAAGCGGTAACAATGGTTGAAAATTTTATTGGTACCAACAATGATCTTGAAGAACTCGGAAAAAAATTAAAAAATTTTTGCGGAACCGGCGGAAGTGTAAAAGATAGAGAAATAATTATTCAGGGCGATCAGCGTGATAAAGTATTGCAATGGTTGCTAAAAAATAATTATAAGCAAAGCAGAAAGGTGTAAAGGTCAACCGTAAGTATCAACTTTATTGCCCTTGCGCTAAACTATAAGCACGCTTAACTCCTAATAACAGTAATAATTCAGAAGAGCAGATTTTAAAATCTCCGCTTAAGCTTACATACAAACCCAATACATCCTGCTGATTAAGCGGAACATCATCAATGCTTTCAAAACGCACATTATACTGGTTAACAAGATTGGTATAAACAGAACCAGTTGGCCAAACCTGTGTACCGCGATTACTAATGTTGATGAGTTTAAATTTTACGCCTGCATGCCGTAAACATTTATTGGCAATTGTTACAGGTTGTTCATTGCTCTCAATAAAAAAATCAACACCAATAATTTTTTCTGTAAGTGTTTCTGCAGATTCCATCATCGGATTTTTTTCTAATTTGAAATGCGTTTCTGTAACAGGTGTATCAGGCAACAGGGATTTTGCGCCTTGCTCAGGTTGTTTACCAAAATTTTGTATGATTGCTTTTGCAAAATCAGTTGTGCTTACAGCAGGTTTATTCTTATCACCAAAATCACCGGTATGAATGCCCTGCTCTAACGTATATAACAAAGCATTTTCAATATTAATAGCGCTTTCCATAAAACCAAGATGACGCAGCATACCGATACCACTTAATAATAAAGCCGTAGGATTTGCGATATTTTTACCTGCAATATCAGGTGCTGTTCCATGCACGGCTTCGAATATGCAGATATGATCACCAATGTTTGCAGATGGCGCAAAACCTAAACCACCAACAAGACCTGCACATAAATCGCTTACAATATCTCCCTGCAAATTTGTTAATACAATTACATCAAAATTATCCGGACGTGTTACCAGCTTCATACACAAATCATCTACAATTACATCATCCGGCTTTAATTCAGGATAATCTTTCGCTACTTCATAAAACACTTCCATAAACAAACCATCTGTTATCTTCATGATGTTTGCTTTGTGTGCACATGTTATGCGACGCGCATTTTTTTTCCTAGCCATTTCGAACGCATACTTTATCACTTGCATACTTCCGGGTCTTGTAATAAACCGTCTGCTTAAAGCAACATCATGTGTAAGCATGTGTTCAATGCCGCCATACGTATCTTCTATGTTTTCACGTACTACAGTAATATCAACCGGAATTCCTGCTTTACTAAAAACGGTGTCCACTCCATGCAATGTTTGAAACGTTCTTGTGTTTGCATAAGTGTTCCAGGTTTTGCGTGCAGTAACATTAATGCTTTTTACGCCTTTGCCTTTTGGTGTTTCCATCGGCCCTTTAAATAAAATACCAAGGTCTTCAATTGTTTGTTTCGCTTCGGTCGTCATGCCATTATTAAAGCCTTTATCAAATACCCATTTACCCATATCAACTAAAACATATTCCAGCGGAACTTTCGCTTCATAAAAAATTTTCAGCACCGCATCCATAATTTCAGGACCAATACCATCTCCTTTTGCAACTGCAATTTTTCGCATATACAAATGTAAGGATTAGCTTATCCTAAAGGTCAAACGTTTCTAAAAGTGTAAGACCAAACTGATGTACATGGCATATTATATAACACTTCATCCATAGAATTGCTTAAAATAATTTTAAAAGATATAGAAGTTAGAAAATGTAATGAAAATCATGCGCTGTAAAACATTATAATTTCTTTTATAAAGAATACAAATCATTGAAGTTTTATTTTCAAATCCATATCTTTATTACCGCAAACAATCGCAATGGTATCTAAAATTTCAGAAGGTGTTGAAATAAGTGTTGAAAGTTTTTACCAGGCAGATTATAGTAATCCGGCTAAAAATGAATACATGTTTGCTTATCGCATTACAATTGAAAATCACAACAACTTTAGTGTAAAATTATTACGCCGTACCTGGAAGATATTTGACAGCAACGGAGAATATAAAGATGTAAAAGGCGAAGGTGTTGTTGGTGTACAACCTGTATTACAGGCAGCAAAACAGTTTCAGTATGTAAGCGGTTGTAATTTGCGTACAGAGCTTGGGCGCATGTTCGGTATTTATGAAATGGAAAATCTTAACAGCAAAAAAGTTTTTAAAGTAAATATTCCACCCTTTGATCTTATTGCTCCTTTAAAAATGAATTAAAACTGCACTTAATATTTTCAGGATTTATTTTTTGCATACTTCAATAAATTATTCTGCTTCTATTTCTTTAACGGCATATATATACACGTGTGTTTCAAGCCGCATTTTTTTTTGCTTTGCATTTGTAAGTGCTTTTGTAAATGCTGCACCGTAATAAAAAATAAAAGAAGAATAAAATACAAATAATAATATTAAAACAAAAGAGCCGGAAGCACCAAACACGGTACTTATATTATTGAAGGTTAGCAATACGCCTAATATTATTTTACCTATTGTAAATAAAATGCCGGTAAAAAAACCACCTGTAAATGCTATTTTCCAATCAGGATGTGCATTAGCAAGATATCTGAATAAAACAGTAAACCAGCCAGACGCGATAATGATAAATATTAATTGGCTGATAATTTTATAAAGCAAAGAATTGTAACCATTCCATACATCATCAATATAATTTTTTAATAAAGCTTCCATGGCTGAAGCCGCCAGTTGTATCAGCAATATAAGTCCTGCAATAAAAATTACGATTAAAGATTTCATTCTAAGTTTTAAATGAAATGCAAAACCCGGATGTTGTTTAACTTTTACACACCATATTTCATTTACAGATTTTCTTACCACATTAAATAAAGTGGTAGCAACAAATAAAAGAAAAATAAAACCTGCAATTGCCGCAATCAAGTTATACGCAAGCCGCTGAAACTGACCAAGGATTTGGTAAACGTTTATAGAGCTTTCTTTACCCAATACAGAAACCAGTTCATCAAAAACATGTTCTTTTACAGCGGGCATATTATAAAACAAACCAAAAGTTTGCATTAAAATTATCAGTATTGGTGGTAAAGCAAATGTGGTAAAAAACGCAGTGGCTGCTGCCATTCTTAAAGGATTATTATTGGCAAGATCATTAAAAGCATTTTGTATAATTGTTATCAGCTGCTTTAATTTCATACATTCAAACTACAAAAAAATAATACCATAACTACTATTTATTTACATTATTTAATATTATCCTGCATAAAAAATTTAAATTGAAACTTGCATGTTAAACCTTACTTTCTCATTTTATATTACCATGCTTTCCCTGTTTCTTTGCTGCGTTTAAATATTAATGATGCTTGTAATTGGTTTAATAAGAGAAGGAAAAATTCCGGCTGATAACCGCGTGGCATTAGTACCATCGCAATGCCGGTGGCTGTTAAAAAATATTGATTGCAAAATTTATGTGCAGCCATCTGCGCATCGTTGTTATACAGATGATGAGTTTGAACAATCGGGAGTAATTGTGCAGGAAGATTTAAGCGCATGTAATCTTTTACTTGGTATAAAAGAAGTACCTGCAGATATGTTGCTGCCTGAAAAAACTTACATGTTTTTTTCACATACAAAAAAGAAGCAGTTATACAACCAGAAATTAATGCATGCAATGGTTGATAAAAAAATTTCACTCATAGATTACGAATGTTTGGAGCACGCCGATGGGCAGCGCATAATTGGGTTTGGTTTTTTTGCAGGTATTGTTGGTGCACATAATGGTATAATGGCTTATGGTGAAAGAACACAGCAGTTTAAACTTGGCAGGGTTTTTAAACAAAGAGATTATCGTGAACTGATACATACTTATTTCGGTTTAAAACTACCCAATATAAAAATTGCTGTTACTGGCAGCGGTCGTGTGGCGCATGGTATTTTAGAAATTATGAACCTGATGGATGTACAGGAAGCAGAACATGATGAATATCTTAAACGCGAATTTGATTACCCGGTTTATGTGCACTTAAAAGGCGCATCATTATATCATCATAAAAAAAATAAAAATTATACAAGAGAAGATTTTCACGTACATCCAAAAGAATACGAATCTTTATTTCTGCCTTACGCAGCGAATACCGATATTTTAATGAATGGTGTGTATTGGGATACTGGTATTCCACGTTTATTTGAAATGAATAATATGCAGCAAAATAATTTTCGCATACAAATTATTGCAGATATTACTGATGATGCAGGCGGCAGCATTCCTTGTAATCTGGGCGATTGCAGCATGGCAGATCCGGTTTATGGTGTAGATAAATTAACAGGCAAAAAAACAGCTCCATTTATAAATTCATCGGTTGATGTAATGGCGGTTGGAAATTTACCGAATGAATTACCAAGAGATGCCAGCCGGTTTTTTGGTGAGCAGCTTATTAAATATATCTTAAATGATATTTTGAAAGGCGAAAGCGCTATAATTGAAAATGCAACTATATTAAAAAATGGAAAACTTACAACCGGCTTTGAATATTTAAGTGATTATGCTTATAATTAATCATCAATATTATTTAATAAGTTATCTACGCTGCTTATTATTAAATAAATTGTTGCGCCATTGTTAAACGGCAAGAAACTTGAATCCATTATTCACTATATTTTAAATAAACAGCAGCAATATTTTTACATGTTAAAAGTGGTTATCATTAATATTTTTGTTGCAAGCCTGCTTTTCGTTTTTACTTCGTGCAACCATAAAATAAATTATCTATCACCAGCAGATTACGATCTTAATCATCCTGTAGCAATTTATCTTACTTCAGAATTAAACGAAATATCAGGCATTATTTATTATCCGAAAGACACAAGCATATTTGCCATTAGCGACGAAACAGGTTCTTTATATAAGATTTTCCCCGACAGAAAAATGCTTATTCAAAAATGGAAGTTTGGATCTAATCATGATTATGAAGACCTGCAGCGCATTGACAGTACATTTTATATTTTATCAAGCAGCGGCGATATAGTAAGTATTAAATTCAGTAAAAACGCACCAACGCGGGTTACCAATTTTAAAATACATGATAAAGAAAAAAATGAGTTTGAAACACTTTATTTTGACAGCACTTTAAACAAACTGATTTTAATTTGTAAAGATTGTGAAGCAGATAAAAAAAGTACAGTAAGTACACGTGCATTCGATATTGTGAGTAATACATTTACAGATGGTCCTTATATAATAGATGTAAATTCAATTGAAAAAAAACTGGATATAAAAAAAATAAAATTTAAACCAGCGGCAGCAGTCATTAATCCTGTAACGCATGAACTTTTTATTCTTTCATCTATAAATAAAATGCTTGTTATAGCAAATAAAAATGGCAGCATAAAAAACGTTTACGATTTAAGACCATCAATATATAAACAACCCGAAGGAATTGCGTTTACACCTGCAGGCGATCTGCTTATTTCGAACGAATCTGCCAAACAGGGCGATGCAAATATTCTGGTTATAAAACATAAAAAATAAGCTGAATGAAATTTGCTTTTATCACGCTGACTGCAATGTTATTTTCTGTTTCTCTTTTTTCGCAGAGTGATGATACAATACAGGCACGTATCGTGGTAATTGGCGATGCAGGCTCGTTTCATAAAGACAGTAAAGGCAACGACAGGCACTATGTTGTTTCTGCTGTAAAAAAAACTATTCCGCTCGATGCAAAAACAACTGTTTTATATGTAGGTGATAATTTATACTATACAGGCTTACCCGATAATGCTTTAAAAACTTATGATATAAGAAGACAGGTTTTGGATTCGCAAATGGATATAGCGCTCGGTACAAAAGCAAAAGTGTATTTTATACCCGGCAATCATGATTGGGATAAAATGCAGGCTGACGGCTGGGAAGCTATTAAGCGTGAACAAGAATATATTGATACGGCAGGGCACAGAAAAAATGTAGAGTTTTATCCGAAAGGTGGTTGTCCGGGTCCTGTTGAAGTGCCGGTAAACGACGATGTGGTAATGATATTAATGGATAGCCAATGGTGGTTGCATGAATATGATAAACCCGGTATAGAATCTGATTGTTCTGCAAAAACAAGAGAGCAGGTTGTTTCTGAACTGGATGATATGCTCGAGCGTAATTCACAAAAACTTATATTGTTTGCAGAGCATCATCCTTTAAAAAGTTATGGTATTCACGGCGGATATTTTACATGGAAGCAACACATCTTTCCGTTTACAGATGCAAAGCCAAACTGGTATATTCCTTTGCCGCTTATCGGTTCTATCTATCCTATTACAAGAAGCGTTTTCGGTACGCCGCAGGATCTGCCGCATCCAACGTATCAGAACATGATTAAAAGCTTACAGGATGTATTAAAACAACACCTGAATGTAATTTATGTTGCAGGTCACGAGCACAACCTGCAGCTGATAAAAGATTCCAGCAGCTATTATGTAATCAGTGGCGCAGGCACAAATAAAACAAGAGTAGGACATAATAAAAACCTGTTGTTTGGAAAACAGCAATATGGTTTTATGGTGCTTACAATTTCAACACATAAGAATGTAAACTTTTCTTACTATACAGTATATGGAGATTCTGTTGTACGTGCATACGATAGCACGCTGGTAAATTTTTCAAACCTGCCAAAAGATAATATTGATACTGTAAAATCAACGCTGGTAAAATCGCAGGCAGAAACAAATTTTAAAGATGAAGTAATTGCAAAAGTGCATCCTGAATATGATAGTGTTTCTTCTGTAAAAAGATTTTTTCTTGGTAATAATTATAGGAAAGAATGGGCAACGCCTGTGCAGATGAAAGTCTTCAACATACAAAAACAAAATGGCGGATTTACTATTGAAAGCCTGGGCGGCGGTAAGCAAACTGCATCGCTGCGGCTTAAAGATAAAAATGGTGAAGACTGGGCGCTGAGAAGTATAAATAAAAATCCTTCACTGGCTTTGCCTGAAAATCTTCGTGGCACCGTGGCACAATCCATTGTGCAGGATATGATATCTGCCTCACATCCTTATGCGCCACTTGCAATTTCAACACTTGCCAATGCTGTTGATGTACCCGAAGCTGCACCTGAATTATTTTATATGCCTGATGATCCGGCGTTGGGAATTTACCGTTCAAAGTTTTCTAATCAGGTTGTTATGCTCGAGGTAAGAGAGCCTACCATTAATGGTGAAAATGCAATAAGTACATCTAATGTTGCAGATAAATTAATTGATGATAATGATAACCGCATTGAACAGCATGAAGTTTTACGGGCACGTTTGGTTGATATGTTCATCGGTGATTTTGATCGTCATGCAGATCAATGGAAATGGGGCAAACTTGATACGGGTAAAGGAAAATTATATTACGCTATTCCCAAAGACAGGGACGAAGCATTTTTTAATTCTGATGGCATGCTGCTTAAGCTTGCATCAATAAGATTGCTGCCTTTTTTAAAAGGTTTTAAAGATGGTGTGCAAAATCAAAAACAATTTAATTATATACAAAGAAATTTTGATCGCTTCTTTTTAAATCGCCTTGATAAAAATACCTGGCAACAAACCATTGCAGATTTTCAGGCAAAAGAAACAGACAGTGTAATTACACAGGCTGTGCATAAAATGCCTCCTGAAATTGTAGCATTTGATGGCAATACCATCATACAAAAATTAAAAAGCCGGAGAGAATTATTGCCGCAGCAGGCAATGAAATATTATAATTATTTAAGTAAAAAAATAAGCATTGTTGGCAGTAATGATAAAGAATATTTCCACGTGTATAATATACAAGATAGTTTGGCAGTTGATGTGTATAAACGTAAGAAAAAATCGCTCGATACTTCTTCACTTATGTACAGTCGCGTGTTTGATCCAAATATTACAAAAGAAATACGCTTATATGGTTTAAACAACGACGACTTTTTCAATATTGATTCAACTGTTCATTCTAACATCCGGTTACGTATAATTGGCGGTAAAGGAAAAGATACATTTAATGTAAACGGAAAAATCAATAATTATATATATGATTTTACAACAGAAAAAAATTTTATAGAAAGTCCCGGCAGATCTAAAATGCGCACATCATCCAATCCAAAAGTGAATGAATATTTACCCACTGCATTTGAATATAATGTAACGCGTTTCCCCGATTTTAATTTTGGTTATAATACAGATGATGGCTTGCTCGCAGGTCTTGGATTTTTCAGAAGAACTTATGGTTTTAGAAAAGAACCTTTTGCAACAGAACAAAAGCTTTCAACTTTATTTGCGCCTTACCATGGCTCCTATCAACTGGATTATTACGGGATATTTAATCATGTATTGGGCAAAGAAGATATAATTATTACTTCAACATTGGCAGATCCTGTGTTAAATAATTTTTTTGTGCTTGGAAATAATACAAAGATTGATAAAAGTAAAAATCTTGATTTTTATCGTGTTAGATATAAATACACAGAGACTGATGTTATTATACGCGATCGTTTAAATAATGTACTTCATATTTCTGCGGGTCCGGTTATTTATCATTACTGGAATAAATTTGAAGATAACAGCGCACGCATTTTAGCCAAGCCTGCTTTAATTGGTTTAGACTCTGCCGATGTGTATTCACAAAAAACCTATGCAGGCGGCAAGCTTAACATCTTAATAAATAATCTTGATAATGTATTGTTGCCAACGCGTGGTATAAACTGGCTTACAACATTTACATCACTTGGTGGTCTTACAAAAACGAGTAAACCCTATACAAGCATAACAACAGATATGGCAGTGCACGGAGCACTTACCGATCCGGCAAAACTCGTTGCTGTTATGCGTTTGGGCGGCGGACATATTTACAGCAAGAATTATGAATATTTTCAATTGCTGGATCTTGGTGCAAACAATTTTTTGAGAGGATTTAGAAAAAATCGTTTTTCTGGTACTTCCGTTGCTTATGGCAGTTTGGAATTGCGCGTTAAACTGTTTCAGTCAGTATCTTATTTTTTGCCTGGCGAAGTTGGGCTTGTTGGTTTTAATGATATTGGACGCGTTTGGTTAAAAGGTCAGCATTCAGAATTATGGCATGATGCATATGGTGGCGGTTTTTATTATGCTGCTTATAACTATGCATTACTTTCTGCTACTATAGGTTTTTCAAAAGAAGAGAAATTGTTTAACTTTTCGCTTGGCACTAAATTCAACATAACGTTTTAAATAACATGTATGGATACAAATCTCATATATAAAAAAGCAGAAGATTATGTAAAAAATCTTTTTGCCAAACATCTTAACGATAAACTTCATTTTCATAATCTGCAGCATACAGAATCTGTAGTGCAAAGAACAAAGGAAATAGCTGCACATTACAATCTGAATGAAAAAGATATGCTGGTATTATATGTAGCCGCATGGTTTCATGATACAGGGCATTTATATACACCGGGCTTAAAAGATCATGAAGAAAAAAGTGTGGATGTAATGAAAAAATTTATGAGCGATTATGATAACGATAAAGAATTAATTCATGAAATTGAAGATTGCATCATGGCAACAAAAATGCCGCGTAATCCAAAAAATCTGCTTGAACAAATAATTGATGATGCTGATACATATCACTTCGGCACAAAAGAATTTAAAGACACCAATAAACGCATGCGGGAAGAATATAACCTGCGTGAACAAAAAGTATCTAAAGAAGATTGGGAAGAAGGCACGCTTGAAATGCTGAATACACACCATTTTTATACAGCGTATGCAAAAGATGCGCTTGATGAAAAGAAAAAAAAGAATATAAAAAAGATTAAAACGAAAATCAAAGAAAGCGAAAAAGACAAAGACGATCTTAAAATAGATAATGTGAATTCGCTTACAACAAAAGGTATTCAAACCATGTTGCGTCTTACTTCTGAAAATCACTTGAAGTTAAGTGATATGGCAGACCATAAAGCAAACATTTTAATTTCAGTAAATGCAATTATAATTTCTGTAATTCTTGGTGTGCTTATGCGCAAGCTGGAAGAAGAACCTGCGCTTACCATACCGACAATAATTTTTTTAATTGTAGCAGTAACTACCATCGTAATTGCTATACTTGCAACGCGCCCTAAAGTTTCCGGCGGCACATTTACAGAACAGGATGTAATTGATAAAAAAACCAATTTATTATTTTTTGGAAATTTTTACAAAGCATCGCTTGAACAATATAATACAGCTATGCGCAAAATGATGAAAGATCCTGATTATTTATACGGTTCCTTGATAAAAGATATTTATATGCTTTCTGTTGTACTAGGCAGAAAATATAGATTAATAAGAATTGCATATTATATTTTTATGGTCGGCATTATAGTTTCTGTAGCATCATTCGCCATTGCCGTTCTATTTTTTAGTAATGCACCATCAGGCGCATCTGCATTTCCTTTATAAAAAAACGGTATGTATAATAACCGTGATCTTAGCTGGCTGAGTTTTAATCTGCGTGTATTGCAGCAAGCGGCAGATAAAACTGTTCCATTATTTGAGCGCTTAAAATTTCTTTCTATTTTTTCTTCTAATCTTGATGAATTTTTCAGGGTGCGGTATCCATATATTTTAGCCATTGCAAGTCTTGGTAAAAAAACACAAAAGAAAATAAATGCAGCAGCCGATGAAGATATTATTGAGAAAGTGCAAACAGAAATAAACACACAGCTAAATTATTTTGGCGAAGTTTTAAAACAGGAAATTATTCCGGCTTTAAAAGATAATGGCATTGGTTTTTATTATAATACGCCCATTTTAGAAAAACATTTATCAGAAATAAGAGAAATATTTTTATCTGGCATTTTATCATTTATTCAACCAATATTTTTAGATGGAAGCGGCAATCAAAAATTTATTCCGGAAAATAACCAGCTTTATCTTGTAGTTACCTTGCAGGATGCACAAAAAGTTTTTTTAACGCATGCTATTGTAAATATTCCTTCCGATAAATTGCCGCGCTTTTATATACTCGAACCGCAGAATAATTTTGAGTATGTAATTTTTATTGATGACATTATCCGCGAAAATTTAAGTCGTGTTTTTCCCAACATGCAAATACAAGGTTTGTACAGTATAAAATTTAACCGCAATGCAGAACTTGATCTTGATACAGAATACAGCGGCGATTTGTTACAAAAAATTGAAAGGCAGTTAAGCAAGCGTGCGTTTGGCGCACCATCAAGATTTTTATACGAAACAGGAATGCCAAAAAATGTGCAGCTCTTTCTTGCATCAACATTTAAATTAAAGTTTGAAGAAATGTTTGAAGGCGCACATTACCATAACCTGAAAGATCTAATAGATTTCCCACAGTTCGGTAAACATCTTACATATAAAACACAAAAACCGTTAAGCCTGCACGAAATAATGAACAGCGGCGACATATTTAATATATTAAATAAGCAGGATATTTTGTTGCATCTTCCTTATCAATCATACAATCTTGTACTGGCGTTTTTTAACCAGGCAGCTGTTGATCCTGCCGTTACTGATATTTATATTACGTTGTATAGAGTTGCAGCAGAATCGCATATTGTAAATGCATTGATAAGCGCTGCAAAAAACGGTAAGAACGTAGTTACATTTATTGAATTAAAAGCAAGGTTTGATGAAGAGAATAATATACGCTGGAGTAAGCTGATGAAAGAAGCGGGCGTTAAAATAATTTATAGTCAGCCTGATATTAAAGTGCACTCAAAAATTGCAGTTGTAAAAAAGCTTAATGGTGATAAGGATTTATCGTATGCAATATTAAGCACCGGGAATTTTAATGAGATAACTGCACGGTTTTATACTGATCATGTTTTAATGACAACAGATATGATACTGATAAATGAGCTGATGCCTTTGTTAGAATTTTTAAGAAAAAATGATGCAGAAGCAAAAGCAAAATTAAAATTTGAAAAGCTGCTTGTTTCAAGATTTAATATGTATGAAAGATTTGAAGAATTGATTAAAGCAGAAATAAAAAAAGCAATTGCCGGGGAAAATGCATTAATAAGAATTAAAATAAATAATCTTGAAGAACCTGGTCTTATAGATCTTTTATATAGTGCGAGTAAGGCAGGTGTAAAAATTCAATTAATTATTCGAAGTATATGTTGCCTTAAAGCCGGCGTAAAAGATTTAAGTGAAAATATTACAGTACGAAGATTAGTTGATCGTTACCTCGAGCATACAAGGATTTTTATTTTTGGAAACGATGACAACGCTGAAATAATTATTGGCTCTGCGGATTGGATGAATAGAAATCTGCATCATCGTATTGAAGTTTGCACTACTATTACAGATATAAAATGTAAAAAGGAATTAATAGATTATTTTACTATTCAATGGAGCGATAATGATAAAATGGTTGCGCTTGGTGAAGATTATAAACAGCATACTTTACAAACAAATGATGTTGAAAAAATAAATGCACAACAATCTATTTATAATTATTTTCAACATTCTGCATGAGTAACCATAACAATATATTTCATAAAATAAGCCCGCTTAAAAGATACATAGTCAGCACCATTTTAACTATCGCTGTTTTATGGACGATCATTGATACACTTGTTGTACTTCTTTTGAATACACTACCCGCACAAAATAAACTTGGTTCGCTATTGTTAAGAGAATTAATTGTATTTGTATCAAGCATTGCAGTTGGTTATTTGCTAATTGCAAAACTTAAAAATGCGTTCCGCGATTTTAATTTGCTTGCTTCACTTTTACTTAAAAGCTTTATACTTATTGCTGCCGCTTTTTTAATGAACCTGTTATTGTATTCATTCAATTCAATTTCTATTTTAGGTTTGCCGGTAGCTGAATCATTTCATCATTTTTACTATGAAATTTCAGACATACACAAACTGCTTCAAAAAATTGCTTACTGGATGATACTTTTTATCATCACACAATTACTAATTGAGTTAAACGAAAAATACTCACCGGGTGTATTTATGGATATTTTACTTGGCAAATATGTAGAACCTAAAATTGAAACAAGAATTGTAATGTTTATGGATATGAAAGATTCAACACCTATAGCAGAACAGTTGGGAAGCCAGCGATATTTCAGGTTTATCCGCGAATTTATTTACCAGGTTTCAAATGCATTAATTGAATATGGCGGAAGAATTTATCAGTATGTTGGTGATGAAATTGTTGTATCGTGGTTATATAATAGCGAGAACACGCAGAAAAGTATTGCTGCATTAATACAGGCACGCAGAAATTTAAGCCGCAAGAATCAAGAATTCGAAAAAAAATATGGCATCATTCCAGACTTCAGGGCAGGACTACATATTGGTGTTGTAACAGTTGGTGAAATTGGAGTGATAAAAAAAGACCTTGCAATGAGCGGCGATACAATGAATACGGCGGCGCGCATACGCACCAGTTGCAGTGAATTAAATCAGCGGTATATCGCATCAAAAGATTTTATTAAGCATGCTAAACTGGATAAATCGCAAATAGAAGATCTTGGTATGGTTGAATTAAAAGGCAAAGCCAAAGAGATAGAATTATTTGCTTTAAAAATTTAGCACTGAAAAATTTTAAATTAAGTATTGCAATATTTACGCCGTTATATTGACTATTTACCATTTACGATATTCACTTCACGTTCTAATTTAATATTAAATTTCTGTTTTACGCTTTCAACAATTTCTGTGGAGAGATCATAAATTTCTTCTCCTGTTGCATTATTATAATTCACCAGAACCAATGCCTGTTTTGCATGTACGCCTGCATCATTTTTTCTGTAGCCTTTCCATCCGCATTGTTCAATCAGCCAGCCAGCAGCAATTTTTGTATGCGTTTCACCGGCAGCATAACCCGGCATATCAGCATACTTTTTTTTCAGCTCACTAAAATGGTTTTTTTCAATAACAGGATTTTTAAAAAAGCTTCCTGCATTACCAATTTTTTTCGGATCGGGCAGTTTGCTGCTGCGTATATTTATAACTGCCTGACCAATTGCTTTTACAGATAATTCCAGCACATTCAT
>CAXSDU010000083.1:0-17022 GCA_964236165.1 uncultured Parafilimonas sp.
ATGGTTTGAAATATCAACAGGAAAAAAAGTAAAACTATTATCCCTTTTAAAAATTTCGTTTAATAAATAAATTGATTTACTGCAATCGCCCGCGCCCAATTCAATTACATCAAGATTTTTTTCATTTTCAAATACAGTATAAGCAATGGAAGCTGATTGTGTTTGCAGAATCTCCATTTCACATTTGGTAAGATAGTATTCATCGCAATGCATAATTTGCTGAAACAATTCATCGCCATGTGCATCGTAAAAGTATTTTGACTCAAGATGTTTTGGTGAAGATTGTAAACCCTTCAATACATCTTTATAAAATTTAGATGTTTTTTGTATAACAGTTGCAACATGCATAATGATAATATTAAATTATTGTTTAACGGTGTTGGTTGTTTTACTTAGCAAGACGTATGCCTGTATATTGCCAGCGGATTGGCGTTGGGAAAAAATTGCGATATGTTATGCGGCTGTGGTTTGGCGATGTTACTTCAGAGCCGCCACGTAACACTTTCTGATTTACCATAAATTTCCCATTATATTCGCCAATGGCGCCGGGCGCTTTTGAAAATCCCGGATATGGTAAATAAGCGCTTTCTGTCCATTCCCAACGTTTACCCCAGTTAAATTTCGTAGCTGCAACTTCCCATTCTGCTTCGGTTGGCACTCGCAAACCTTTCCATGATGCATATGCATACGCTTCATAAAAACTAATATGGCAAACAGGTTCATTCCAATCAACAGGTTGTAATCCGTTCAGCGTATAATTCATCCATTTTCCATCAATTTTATGCCAATACATTGGTGCATTAATTTGATTTGCTTTCACCCATTCCCATCCTTCCGAATGCCAATGCTGAAATTGTGTGTAACAGCCTGCATTTATAAAATCAAGAAACTCACCGTTTGTAACTAATGCATCGCATATTGAAAAATTATTTAAATAAACTTTATGCCTGTTCAGTTCATTATCAAAACAAAAACCTTCTCCTTCAAAACCAATTTCATAAACACCTGCATCTATATTTATCCATTCATTTTTTTGTTGTGGAGATATTGCTTTTGATTGATTATGCAATGCTGGAAACAGTGGATTATTTCCTAAAATATATTTTATATCTGTGCTCAACAATTCCTGGTGCTGCTCTTCATGATTTATCCCCAGCACAATTAACGATTGCAATTCATCATTCAAATCTTTATTTAAAAACTTTTGCATCGCGCTATCAACATAAGCACGATATTTATAAACATCAGCAACAGAAGGTCTGCTTAAATTACCGCGGTCTGTACGTATAACTCTTGCGCCAACAGATTCATAGTAACTATTGAAAACGTAGTTATAATTTGGATTGAATTCTTGATAATTACTTTCATATTGTTTCAAAATAATAGCTTCCCAAAACCATGTTGAATGACCTAAATGCCATTTGGGCGGACTAACATCAACTATAGGTTGAACAACATAATCTTCCGTTTCAAGATTTGCGCAAATATCTGTTGAGCGTTTGCGCACTTCTTTAAATTTTTCTATCAATTCCATTTTTAGAAATTAAAAAATCAAAAGTAAAAAGTAAAAAAAGAGAACTATAAACTTCGAATTTTTACTTTTTAATTTTGACTTTGATTAATGTAATTACTTAGCTCACTAATTGAGTGAATTTTCAATTCATCGCTTTGTTTTCTGCGCATCATTAAAGCATAAGCATTATTAAACCCAATCGGTTTCAGCCAAACCAGATTATATCTTTGTTTGAATTGATTGGACACATATTTATAAATGCTGTCACGATTTTGATGCAAACTATTTACAGTATTTGTTGATGCATTTAATATTGCAAGCAAACCAGTTCCTGTATATTCAGGATACATATCAATTTGATTATTGATTAATGCATCAAAACAAATCTTCGTTCCGCCCAAACCTGTTTTCGTATCAACATTTAAATCAGTATTTCCTTTAATCAACATTGAATACATATTTATTAAAATATATTGCTCACCAAAAATTTTTGAACCCAATCGTATAGTTGCTTTATTGCCGTTGCGTGGTTGTTTGTACAGACTATTTTTAATAAGAAAATTTCTTGCCACTTTTTCCGGCAACTGTTTCAAATAATCAACTTCATAATTTAATTCAGTCATTATCGAATCATTGATTTTTCCTGAAAGCATATTTAAAGCAACTTCAACTTCAGGATATTTTTGCAGCACATCTTCACGAATAACCGGAGCCGCATAATATGGCGGAAAAATCTTTTTATCATCATTCAATACCACCAAATCAAATGCTTTCAAACGCCCGTCTGTGCTATATCCGCTAATAACATCTAATTTTTTTTCATACGCGGCTTTATACATTACCGCATCGCTAATAACAACATTTTTTATTTTTAGTTTATAGGTTGATGTTAAGCCTAAATATCCGTCTTGCCTTCCCATAAATTCCGGTGTAAATCCCGCAAGCAATTTGTTTTTTTCGAAAGATGGAATTACATAAAAAGATGATAACAGTAAAATAATAAAAGGCATTAGCAAAACAGCTATACGAAGTTTTTTGAAGTTGAGTTTTTGTATACGTGACAATAAAAAATCAAAAATAATTGCAAGCAATGCTGCAGGAATAGCACCTGCTAAAATCATGTTTGTATTGTTGAGAGAAATGCCGCCGAAAATAAATTCGCCTAAACCACCAGCCGCGATATACGCAGCTAACGTTGCAACACCAACATTGATTACAGTTGCTGTTCTTATGCCGGCAAGTATAACTGGAAATGCAAGCGGTAATTCAACTTTCGTTAATGTTTGCCAACGGCTGAAACCCATTGCTGTTGCAGCTTCCAGCACAGTTGCATCAACTTCTCTTATGCCTGTATAAGTGTTGCGAATGATGGGCAATAATGCATATAAAAACAATGCTGTAATTGCGGGCAGCGGACCAATGCCTAATAACGGAATCATAAAACCAAGCAATGCAATACTTGGAATAGTTTGTAAAACACCTGCAATTCCTAAAACAATTCCAGCAGCTTTTTTTCTTCTAACGATATAAATTCCGAGCGGCAAACCAATAAGCACAGCGATTAGCAAAGAACTAAATGTTAGACCAATGTGCGCAATGGTTTGGTTAAACAATTTGCCTCTTTGCTGAAGTACAAAACTCCATAAACTTTGTTGCTGCTCCATCAGTTTGCTTTTTTGTAATCACTGAATGCTTTCATCAGTAAAGCATAATTTATTTTTTTTATGTGACCATTATTTTTCGCAATCAATGTTTCTTCATTATTCAAAGAGAAAACTTCCAAAACCTGCCAAATGTTTTTATCAACTTCTATTTCTTTTGAGGATTTGCTATTATCAGCCTCATCATTCAAAAATTTCCAAAGCATTTTTATAGTTACAGATTTATATTCCAATTGTAATCTTTGTTCATTAAAAAAACTTCTTACAAAATCATTCGCCGGTTTAAATAATAATTCTGCTACTGTTCCAACCTGAATAATTTTTCCTTTATCCATTAAACAAATTCTATCAGCAAGCTCAAAAGCTTCCTGTACATCATGCGTTACCAATACAATTGTTTTCTTTTTAAATTCTTCAAGATTTTTAAAATCGCTGCGCACATGCGTTCTTGTAATTGGATCAAGCGCGCCAAAAGGTTCATCCATTAATAATACATCAGCATCTGCGGCAAGTGCCCGCGCAAGACCAACACGCTGTTGTTGTCCGCCGCTTAATTCTTTTGGAAAAGCATTATAATATTGAGATGATAAATGAAGCTTTTTCATCAATTCATCAACACGCGATTTAATTTTTTCTTTATCCCATTTAAAAAGATTGGGAACAATTGCAATGTTTTGCGCAACGGTATAATGTGGAAATAAACCGGTGTTTTGCAAAGCATAGCCAATGCTTCTTCTTAATGTTTCTGTGTTTTCTTCTTTTATATTTTTTTGATTGATGATAATCTCGCCGCTTGTTGGTTCAATCAAACGGTTTATCATCTTCAAAGTAGTTGTTTTCCCGCAGCCGCTTGTGCCCAGTAAAATAAAATTTTCTCCTTCATCAACATTAAAAGAAATATTATCTACTGCTGTTTGCGCTTTAAATTTTTTACTGATGTTTTTTAGTTCAATCATCTGTTATCATCCAGTTCAAGAAATAAATTATTCAATGCTTCTGCATATAAAGGATGCGCAAACACAGCGCAACGCAATACATCGTAAGTAATCTTTCCCATCATTGCCAGTTGTAACATGCTCATAATTTCGCCGCCTTGTTCACCAATAACAGCTGCGCCTAAAATTTGTTTAGTATCGGGATCAACCAGTGCTTTCATAAAACCGGTTGTTTCATTAGTTTCAATACCTCTTGCCACATGCGACATTTCCAGGCAAACTGCTTTATAATTCACTCCTTTTTTTTTCGCTTCTTTTTCACTTAAACCAACTTTACCAAATTGCGGATCTGTAAACATTGTGTACGGCACCATCCTTTTTTTGATTGATTCATTGGCATCACCATAAATATTATCACAAACAATTAAATGATCATTATAAGAAATGTGCGTAAAAGCAGGTCCGCCTTTTATATCGCCCAAAGCATAAATACCAGGTTCATCAGTTTCAAGTTTATCATTCACTTTAATATATCCTTTCTCTGTTTTTATGTTTGTATTTTCAAGTTTAAGCGTATCAGTATTTGGTGTTCTGCCGGCAGCGATTAATACATGCGAACAAGAAATTTTTTTATTTTTTTCACCAATTTTTACAGTTGCTGCTATTTGTTTTTTGTCGGATGAAAATTTTTGAACGGATGCATTTGTATGAATTATAAGTTGCTCACTTTCCAAAAACTTTTTTATTTCTTCAGACACATCATCATCTTCTCTTGATAAAAAATTTTCTGATTGTTCTAGTATAGTAACCTTGCTGCCAAAACGCTTAAACATTTGTCCAAATTCAAGCGCGATATAGCTTGCGCCAACAACGAGTAAATGTTCCGGCAATTTTTTCAAATCCATTATAGTTGTTGAAGTGAGGTAATCAATCGCTTCCAGTCCTTCAATTTTTGGAACAGTTGGCCTTGCGCCGGCATTTATAAAAATTTTATCGCCTGTTATTATTTTATCACCGCCATTTTTTAAAGCAACTTTAATTTCTTTTTTGCTTATAAAACTTGCTTCACCATAAATAACATCTAAATTTTTTGTTTTAAGCAAAGCATTTTCAGTGCCGCTTCTCGATTGTTTTACAATTTTATTTTTACGGCTAATGACAGCCTTAAAATTTATACTTACATTTTTTACAGTAACGCCCAATTCATCTGCTGTGCTGGCAACATGCATGGCGCGTGCTGATGCAACCATTGCTTTTGTTGGTGTACAGCCATAATTAATACATGTTCCGCCAATTAATTTGCTTTCTATAATTGCTGTCTTTAATCCTTTATTAGCAATTTTTTTTGCAAGCGGAACACCGGCTTGTCCTGCTCCGATGATAATTGCGTCGTATTTTTCCATAAACATTAATATTATAACAATGATTGATAAAGTAAGCGATTAATATATCACAAAACTCTAAATTTTGTAATGCCATTATTAATTATTTATTTTGCCGCGTTATCTGCTTAATGAAAAAATTCGCAGCCATATTATTACTTATAATTGTTTCATTCAATTTTATTGGATACAGGTTTTTATTTAATGCCTTGCAATACAAGGCTGATAAACAACTGGTGGAACAGCTCGATGCAAATAATTATAATGACAAAGATTTGATTACTATTAGAGTTGCGCTTTTAATGCCTTACTTAACTAATTGGAATGATTTTAAAAGAACAGATGGCGAGATAACTTTAAACGGTAAGATATATCATTATGTAAAAGAAAAAGTTTATAACAATGAACTGGTATTAATGTGTTTGCCGGATGAACAAAAAATGAATTTGCAAACTGCAAAAAATAATTTCTTTAAAACGCAAAACGATCTTCAGAACAACACTTCTAAAAACTCCGGCGAAAATAGCCATGTTGTAAAATTTACTGTTAGCGATTACATTAAAACAGATAATGCTATAAATATTTTTGCTGCTATCAGCAAAACAAATTCTTATACTTACGGTTATTTCCTGCATCTTCAGAAAGGAAAGATTCTTATTCCTGAGCAGCCTCCCAAAGCATAATCATCTTTTATCGTAAGCAATAATTTATTGCTGTTTTTTGCTGCCTTATGTTGCAGCGCTCCATTCATTTAATTAATCATTATCTACAAATGCAACCAATTATTAAACGCGGTCTATCTGCGTTACTATTACTTGCTTTTTTTCAGCTTACAGTAAATGCACAAACAGATATTGATGCCATTATGATAGCAAAAAATAATTTTTGCATAGGCGGAACATACAGCCACAGCAGTTGGAAAAATTATTGGGAAGGAACACTAAAAAGAGATAATCAAAATCTTGGAACTGTTTCAACAATTGTATATGCGCTTAATGGAAATTATGGTATATCAGATAAACTAAATCTTTTGTTCGGCATTCCTTACATAAGCACAAAAGCATCTGCAGGAACATTGCATAAATCAAGTGGAGTTCAGGATTTTTCTTTATGGCTGAAATGGATGCCGTTAGAAAAAAAGTTAACTGCAAATTCCGTTTTTTCATTGTATGGATTAATTGGCGCATCAACACCGGCGAGTAATTATCAGCCAGATTATTTGCCGCTTACTTTAGGCTTGCATTGCAAAACGCTTGCAGCAAGGTTGATGCTGGATTATCAGAACCATGATTTTTTTGCAACAGCTTCAGGTACGTATCAATACAGAAGTAATATTACTATTGACCGCACAGCTTATTACACAACAGAAATGCATTTAACGAATGAAGTTGAAATGCCTGATGTGGCAAGTTATAATGTACGCGCAGGTTACAGAAGTTTTCGTTTAATTGCAGAAGCATTTTTTCAGCAAAACAGAACACTCGGCGGATTTGATATTCGCAGAAATGATATGCCTTTTCCAAGCAACAGGATGAATGCAAGTGTTGCCGGAGCACATCTTAAATATGTACCTAAAAAAATTCCTGCGCTTTCGTTTGAAGCCGGAGGAAGTTATGTACTTAAAGGAAGAAATGTTGGTAAGGCAACTGAATACAATGCTTCTCTTTTTTATATTTTTCCGCTCTCTCATAAAAAAGTAACTGAGTCGCATACCTGCAAACTGTGCAGAATAAATTAACTATAACTAAGAAATAAAATGAAAAGGATAATTTCTATATTAATTATAATAACTGCATTAAGTTCTGTTTTTTATATTTCATGTTCAAAAGCTATTGTTGAAAGAACAGATAATATACCAGCGCTTAATCCTGTTTCGCAGGATATTGATGCAGGTAAATGGAAACCCGTTTTATTATCCAAACCAGATTTATTTGCAGTTGCAGCACCACCTGCAATTAATTCGCCTGCATATCTTGCAGACATAAATGAGATAAAAGGTTATCAGGAAGATTTAAGTGAAGATGCAATAAACAAAATACGCTATTGGGGTGCAGGCGGTGTTTTAAGGTGGAATGAAGTGATACGTGAATTGGTTGCAAAACATAATTTGCCGCCATATCAAAATGAAGATGGTACATATCCTGTTTCAAGTTCAGTAAATCCTTTTAATTATCCTGAATTTCCATTTTCCAACCCACCGTTTGCAGCACGGGCTTATGCCTATTTAAGCGCTGCGCAATACGATGCATTGGTTGCATGCTGGTACTATAAAAAAATGTATAATCAGCCTGCACCTTACAATGTTGATTCATCTGTAAATGCAATTAATGGAAAAACCGGTTTGCCATCTTATCCATCAGAAGCAGGCGTACTTGCCGGCGTTACATCTGAAATAATGAAGCTGATGTTTCCTACTGAAGTGGCAAACGTTCAGCAAAAATTACAAGACGAAGAATTAGCAACGATACAAAGCGGAACTGCAACGCGCACAGATATTAAAGCAGGTGAAGCATTAGGCAAACAGATAGCTGCCTTATTTACAGCAAGAGCAAAAGCAGATCATGCAGGTGCGGCGGTAGGTACGCCTGAAATATGGAATGCATTTGTAACCAATACACAAGCCCGCGGGCAAACAGCATGGAATAGTTTGGAATTTCCACAACGTCCGCCAATGTTGCCTTTGTATGGAAATGTATTACCTTTTTTATTCGATTCATTAACAGTAATTACTCTTCGTCCGCAATCTCCTTTTTCAACAAGCAGTAATGATTTTGCTGAACAAAACAAGGATGCGTATAATCAAATAAAAAATCCAACAAGAGAACAAAGCAAAAATGTACAATATTGGGCTGATGGCGTTGGAACTTATACACCACCCGGGCATTGGAATGCAATTGCCGCAGAAGATTTCATTAAACAAAATTATAGTGAAGTAAGATGGGCACGCAATTTTGCTTTATTAAATATGGCTGAAATGGATGCCGCTATTGTTTGCTGGAACACAAAATATTTTTACTTTAATCCGCGGCCAACGCAAATGATGCCTGATATAAAAACATTAACCGGCATTCCCAATTTTCCATCATATATATCAGGGCACTCAACATTTAGCGAGGCGGCATCGACAATATTAGGTCATATTATTCCTGCCAATGCAAGTAAATATGAATCTATGTCAAAAGAAGCGGCGCAATCAAGATTTATTTCAGGTATACATACAAAAGCAGATTGCGATTCAGGATTGGTAACCGGAAAAAAGATTGGCACTTATGCAATATTGCGTGCAAAGAAAGATGGTGCAGAATAAATTTTTGTCTATAAATAATACAAGCTACAGACCTTGTTATTCTTAACGGGGTACTTTTAAAAAATTAAATGAATGTTGAAATGAAAAAAATTATTTTTAGTTTGATTACTGTGATCGCACTTACATCCTGCAATAAGAAAGATTATAAAACGGTGATGGATGATCCGCGGCTTTATTGCAAAGCAGTGCATGAACTTAATTACGTAATTATTTATGACATATTTACGCCGCCTGTCGCGTCAAGAGTTTTCGCGTATTCAAATCTTGCTGCGTATGAAGTGCTTTCAAAAGAAGGGCATCATTACGCTTCGCTTGAAGGAAAAGTAAAAGATTTAAAAAATATTCCTTCACCAGCAAAACCTGATAAAGTTGATTTTCCTTTTGCATCAATAATTGCGATGACAAAGATTGGACGCGAACTTACTTTTTCAGAAGATCGTATGGATGCTTTAATTGATTCAATTAAAACACTTGCAAAGAATACAAACATGACAACTGAAATGTTTGATAGTTCTGTGAGTTATGGAGAACAGGTTGCAGGTGCAATTCTTGTGTGGAGTAAAGGCGATAATTATGGAAAAACAAGAGGCTCAAAATTTACAGTTACAGGATTAGATGGACACTGGTCGCCGACACCACCGGGATATTTTGATGCAGTAGAACCAAGATGGATGACAATTCGTACGGTTGCACTTGATTCTCCAAACACATTTCCAATTGTACCGCCGCCACCTTTTAGTAAAGATTCCACAAGCGCATTTTATAAAATGGCAAAACAGGTTTATGATACCATTAATGATGCGACCGATAATCAAAAATGGATAGCTAATTTTTGGGATTGCAATTCATTTAAAATGCACCAGGAAGGTCACGTAATGTTTGCTACAAAAGCAATGACGCCGCCGGGACATTGGATGGAAATAATAAATTCAATAACTAAAAAAGAAAAAAGTGACTGGTATGAAACTGTATATGCTTACACAGGTTCAGCTATTGCCATGTTTGATGGATTTATTGCCTGCTGGTGGTGCAAATATCATTATGATATGATACGTCCCGAAAGCTACATCAATCAATACATCGATCCGAACTGGAAACCATTTTTACAAACGCCGCCGTTTCCTGAATATATCAGCGCACATTCTGTAATATCAGCCGGCGCCGCAGAATTTCTTGCTAGAACTTATGGTGATCATGTTTCATTTATAGATTCTTCTGAACGCGACTGGAGCTGGCCGGACAGACATTTTAATTCTTTAAGTGATGCAGCATGGGAAGTTTCAATGAGTCGTTTTTATGGTGGCATTCATTATTACCAGGCAATTGTTGAAGGCAGAAAACAAGGTGTGCAAATCGGCGATCTTGTTACTGACAAACTAATGATCCCAAGTAAAAAAGCTATAAGCACACATTAATAATTTTTTGAAAATGTTACAAGATAATCTTACAAAAAAAATATATTATACGCTGCGTATTGCAAGTGCTATGTGTTTTATTGGACATGGTGTTTTTGGTATTATTACAAAAGAAATCTGGTGTAATTATTTTGCTGTATTCGGTATCGGGCACGATGTTGCTTATACACTAATGCCGTATTTAGGAGCAGTTGATATTTGTTTCGGTCTTTTAATTCTTTTCTATCCTGTAAGAATAATTGTTGGATGGCTTGTTGTTTGGGGAGCCATTACAGCATTGCTTCGGCCTTTATCAGGTGAGCCATTTGCCGAACTTATTGAACGCGCAGGCAACTATGGAGCGCCGCTTGCTTTATTGCTGATAACAACACATAAATCCATTAATGCAAAACAGTGGTTTAAACCATTACGTATACTGGAAAATATAAATGAAAAAAAAATCGCAAATATTATGTTGTGTTTAAGAATTGTTGTGTTTCTTTTATTTGCCGGTCATGGCTGGTTAAATCTTATTGAAAAAAAATCACTGCTTGCACAGTACCAATCTTTAGAATTTTCTAATACAGCAAACGTTGCGCATATTGTTGGTGCGCTTGAAATTCTTGGTGCATTCACTGTGTTGATTCGCCCGTTGCGTTCTGTACTAATGATACTTTTTGTATGGAAAATAACCAGTGAATTATTTTATCCGCATTGGGAAGTTTTTGAATTTATTGAACGCGGCGGAAGCTATGGAGCTACACTGGCTTTATGGTTTTTAATAAATGCCAATGCAAAAACTTCTTTTGTTGTAAAAAACATGCATAACACAACGCCAACTGCTTCTTAATAATTATAAATGAATGTAAGGTTGATTTTTTGCCGGCAGATGGAAGAATATTTTATATATCAGCCAAAATAAAAATTTAAGTTTTAAGTATAATACAAGCAAAGGATGCGTTTCTACGCGTCCTTTTTTTATTTATAAAACCGATGCTGAATGAAATGCATTTATATTACTTAATTTTAGTTTGCACAAATTAATCTATGCAAACACCCGATGAATTGTACGGCGATCTTTTTAAAGATGTGCAGCAAAAAAAAATCTTTCCGGACAATAAAACTTTTGTTGATTGTATGCCCAACAGAAAACCGGCAGATATATTAAAAGATTATGATAAAATAAAAAGCAGTGAACTTTCAAACGCAGATATAAAAAAATTTATAGAAGAAAATTTTATAGTTCCCATCATTACTGCACCTGCTTATCATACAGATAAAAAAGAAAATATTATTGAGCATATTGAAGAACTATGGAATGTTTTACAACGCAACGCAGATAAGCCCGTTGAAGGCAGTTCACTAATTGCATTGCCATATCCATATATAGTTCCTGGTGGCAGGTTTCAGGAAATTTATTATTGGGATTCTTATTTCACAATGTTGGGTCTAGCGAAAAGCGATAAGTGGAATGTTATTGAAAACATGATTGAAAATTTTGCTTTTCTCATTAATCAAAATGGATTTATACCAAATGGTAACCGCACCTATTTTTTAAGCCGGTCTCAGCCACCATATTTCTCCAAAATGATTGAACTGCTTGCATCGCACATAGGCACACATATTTATGCGAAGTATATAAATGAGATGCAAAAAGAATATGATTTCTGGATGGATAAAACACAGCCAACAAAACATGTTGTGCAAATGCATGATGGCAGTTTGCTAAATCGTTATTATGATCAATTGGATAAGCCAAGACCAGAAGCATATGAAAAAGAACTGGAGTTAGCAGAACAATATAATGGTGATAAAAAATTACTGTTTCAAAATTTACGTGCGGCTTGTGAAAGCGGTTGGGATTTTAGTGGCCGCTGGTTTACAGATGGCAAAACATTTACGCAAATTGATATCTTAAATATTGCTCCGGTTGATTTGAATTGCTTATTGTTTCATCTTGAATCTTCTTTGGCTTTGGCTTATCGTCATATAAACAATAAAACCGAAACAAATGAGTACACAAGAAAAGCTATGCTGCGTGAAGATGCCATTAATAAATATTTTTATAATGAAGATGATGGATGGTTTTACGATTATTACATCAACACAAAAGCATTAAGTACGCAACGAACTATTGCCGGTATTACACCATTCTTTTTTGATATTCCATCATCTGAAAAAATTGTAAAAGCTGCAGATATAATTCGTGAAAAATTTTTAAAGCCCGGTGGTGTGGTTACAACGTTGGTTAACTCAGGTCAGCAATGGGATGCACCAAATGGCTGGGCACCGTTGCAATGGATAACCATAAAAGCATTGGATGAATATGGTGAAATAAATCTTGCGCAGGAAATTGCAAAACGCTGGGCACAACTGAATATTAAAGTATATAAAAATACCGGCAAGCTGATGGAAAAATATAATGTAGTTGATACAGATGTAACAGCGGGCGGCGGTGAATATCCATCGCAGGATGGCTTTGGCTGGACGAATGGTGTGCTACTTAAAATTTTAAAAACCTATGAAGATTTACCATTGAATGACTGAACATATTACTTTTAAGGAGTTTATTTTTTAAAACAATATTTTTCGGTACATAATAAATTTGAAATGTTAGTATGAAAAAATCAATAAAAGAAAAAAACAAAACAAAATCTTCTTCGTCTAAAAAAAAGGTTGCACGATCTTTAAATGCAAAACAACCAGGTTATAAGGAAAAAGTATTCAATAGCGAAGAGCAAAAAAATTATGAGAAAAGTAATCTGTCAAAAAAGAATAAAAAAAATACTTCAGGTCCGGAGTAATGAAATTAAATTCATAAAACAGTAGTATGTGTTTGCATATAAAAAGCAAACCCTTACCTTCGCAGCCTTAATTTTTCGGGAGGTAGTTCAGGCCGGTAGAATACCTGGTTTGGGACCAGGGGGTCGCAGGTTCGAATCCTGTCCTCCCGACAGACTTTTTAATTAACTTTTATTTAAAGCCCGCAAAATCAATAATTTGCGGGCTTTTTAATTTTTACACTTTACCGCATTTTACTCATTCTCTCATCATTTATCACATAGGTTTTATGAGATAAACAATGAGAGTTTTTCAAGCTTATGAAACGTCTATCTTAGTCGTGGATGGACTTATAAAAAGCTATCTCACATGTTTTTCTTGTAGTACTGAGGAGTAAAGAAATTTTAAACTTAAAAATGTGAAGCATGAAAACTACACAAACATTTGGCGTGCGCTTTATTGCACTGCC
The DNA here is from genome assembly GCA_964236165.1 of uncultured Parafilimonas sp. Taxonomy (GTDB): domain Bacteria; phylum Bacteroidota; class Bacteroidia; order Chitinophagales; family Chitinophagaceae; genus Parafilimonas. Next base: position 13,443 of record CAXSDU010000083.1, read on the forward strand.
TAAAGTAAACAATCAAAATGAGGCTTACATCTATGCCCGAATTACGATTTCAAAAAAGGTAATTGATATTTCTCTTAAAAAAATTGTACAGTTCTCGCTGTGGGATTCAAAAAGAGAATATGTTACCAGTAAAACACCTGAAGCAAAACAAATCAATAAGTTTATTGATGACACACGTTACCGGTTAATGGAATGCTACCAGCAGCTTTTACTTGAACATAAAGTAATTAGTCCACATGCCATTAAAACGCTCTATGTTGGAGAAACAAAAGCAGACAATACACTGCTTGGTTTAATAGATTATCACAACGCTAACATGAAAACTATTCTATCCTGGGGCACTTTAAAAAACTATTTCACTACCAGGAAGTATGTGCATTTATTTCTTACAAAAAAATATAAGAATGCGGACATCTTTCTTTCATCACTAAATTATCAATTTATAACGGAGTTTGAATTTTTCTTGAGAACATGTGAACCGCTGGATAAAAGCAATCCTTTAACCAATAACGGTATTATGAAACATATGGAACGACTGAGAAAAATGGTAACGCTATCATATAAAATGGAATGGATTCATAAAGACCCATTTGCGCAATACAAACTGAGATTTAAAAGAAAAGAAATGTCCTTTCTTACAGCAGATGAATTATCTAAAATTGAAAATGTCGATTTGTCAAAAAAGATTGTAGCGAAAGCAAGAGATTTATTTGTATTCTCCTGTTACACCGGTCTAGCATTTGTTGATATGGATAACCTGCGCAGTAATAATTTAGCCATCGGTATGGATGGCGAATATTGGATTAAAACAAACAGGCAAAAGACTGAAATAGCTGTCAACCTTCCAGTATTACCAAAAGCTTATGCAATTATTGAAAAATACAAAAATGAACCGAGAGTTTATTACCGGCAACGATTGCTTCCATTCTTGTCTAATCAGCGCTTAAATACATACGTTAAAGAGATCGCGGCATTGTGCGGTATAAATAAAGCGATAAGTTTTCATACAGCCAGGCACACATTTGCAACTACTGTTACGTTAACTAACGGCGTGCCTATGGAAACAGTAAGTAAAATGCTTGGTCATACAAAGCTTAGCACGACGCAGATTTATGTGCATGTAGTAAAACAAAAAATCAGCGAAGACATGAAAGCACTACGAGAGAAGCTTAGCACAGCAAAAGAATTAAAAGAAGTAATTGTTTAATATCGTCGTTTATTTTTGATACTGATGGCCTTATTAGAAAAACATTTAGTAATTAAGCGTTCCAAAATTCCATCCGCAGGCAAAGGATTATTTACAAGACAAGACATTAAAAGGGGGAATCTTAATCGTAGAGTATAAAGGATTAATCAGAACATGGAAGGAGATACAAGAAGGCGAAGGTTGTAATGGCTACATGTATTATGTGAATAAAAATCATGTGATAGATGCAAGTCTCAAATCACTGGCTAAGGGACTATTATAAAAACACTTGCTGAAAATTAAACTACAAGTATGGCATTTTCTATGAAGCATATATCGGGCGATTTATTACAACATGTAAATCATTTTTTTTCTGAAGGTTTTAATAACAATGAGCTGATTGAATTTTCAGGAGGGATAAATCATCCTGTTGTTGAAGGAATTTTTAATGAATGGTATTTCGACGGCATAAGAATGGCTTATGCAGATCTGAATTATAAGCAGCCTGTTGAATTAAAATGGGACTACGATTTCAATGTTGACATTATTACTTTCCAGGCAAATATTAACGGCCATGTTTATATGCAGGCCGATGATAGTAAACATATTCCTTTATTTGGCAACTATCAGCATAACCTTTTTTATTCAGCTGCAAACACTGCCGATACAGGTTACCTAAAGGGCGACCGCAACAAATCCTCGATTTTTTTTATACAGTTTACAAAAAATTCTTTCCTGCGCCTCACAGAAAATGCTAATAACGCCTTACGCATTTTTAATGAACATGTTCAAAATAATCAGCCGGCGTTATTGTCTTTAAATAATCTTTCGCTTGATGCATTTATGCTTAACGTGATTCGAAGTATAATAAACTGCCCGTATAAAAAACAGCTGAAAAAAATGTACCTGCTTTCCAGGGCTATTGAATTTTTAGTGCTGCAGGCTGAGGCTTGTAACACCGTACAGCAGCCAGCTTATAAATACATAAAAACGGCTTACGATATCGAATGCATCATGTACGCAAAGGAATATGTTCAGAACCATCTGGCGAATCCGCCGGGCTTATCTGCACTGGCAAAAATAATTGGGATGAACGAATACAAGCTGAAGCGGGGTTTTAAAGAAATAACAGGCAATACGGTATTTGGTTATTTAGCCCATGCGCGTCTTGAAATTGCAAGAAGGGATTTACTTGAACAAAATAAAACTGCCAGCCAGATAGCTTGCGACCTTGGATATTCTTCGTTGCAACATTTTAGTTATGCGTTTAAAGCAAAATTTGGCAAGTCTCCCAAACACTTTACAGGCAATCATGATAGTGCAGCTGAAGATGTTTAAACAGCTCACAGTTTTCAGCTAACATCAGCTGATACAATTACATAAAATATTACACCTTCATTATTTACTTCTTTTAAATTATTTATGCTTTAGCCTTAAAACCAACAATCTTATAAAAGGGCTTATAAAAATAGCAATGTATATCAGGCTTATCCAGGGCTGGTACAGCACATAAAACTCATAGGGTGTAAATGAATAGGGATGATGGATTAAAACAAACCCGGCAAAGTCAACAACAATTGCTAATACAAGCCAGCAGGTTGAAAGCCATAAAGTTTCATTAAGTGCCTGTTTACGCCTTGCTGCTCATAGCACATATTCAACTGCCAAAGCTATTGTATCAGAATTAGCGCAGTTTTCAGAAGAATAGACAATAGATACTTGTTAAAAATTCTCGACATACACAATATCAAAACATGTCAAAACTTATCTGATCTTAACAAGGCTTAACTTAACTTAATACGATTCTATACAATTTGATTTTTCAGTAACTTTTAGTTGTTAATGAAGTAGGGTTTTGAACATGTTCAAAATTTGATCATGTATTGTTATCTGCATTCAGCTTACTTAAATTTGACTTGTGAGTTTCTTATTAGTGAAAATGAAAAATGTGAAGTATGTTAAACGAAACACCCATGTTGTTTCCAATGGCTCCGGCGGAGTTCTGGAAACAAATCAGATCAACAATTCAAGAAGTGGTTAATGAAAAAATCAATCAACCATTTCAGCCACCACCAACAGACCATCTTCCTGAAAAAGCACTGCTAAAACTGAGTGATGTTTGTGCTGTATTCCAGGTATCCAAACCAACACTTTATGATTGGTTGCGACAAAACAAAATCAAAAGCTTTAAGATCAAATCAAGGCGATATTTTTTAAGAGCAGACATCGAAGCCATGATACGCAATCATGAAGCCACTGCAGTGTAGATAAAGATTAATCAATCATTTAAAAGAGGCGTTATGAAATGTGAAGAATGCAACAAGCTTGACCTTGTGGACTATTTATTTTCATTAGGGTTTACACCAACAAAAATCAGAGGTAATAACTATTGGT
>CAXSDU010000084.1:0-16961 GCA_964236165.1 uncultured Parafilimonas sp.
TGTTATTTCAGGATAACGCGCACAATCATCATACACATTTTCAAAGCCGCAGCATTCAAGCATATTATTAATAAAAGTATCACCACCAATTGTCATATAAGGTTTACGCCAGATTAAATAACAAACGCGTAATTTTTTTTCAGGTAGTTTAAGTTTTGCAAATGCATTTTTAATTTTTTGTATGATGGAATGCGCGATGTTTATCCTGTTTGTTATCGCACCAATTATTTCAATCATTTGTAAAGCAGTCTTGAAATCATTTACATCTGTTATAAAAACAGGACAAATTTTTTCCAGCGCTTCAATTTGTTCTTTTACATTTTCTTCTTTGTTAGCAATTATTAATTGTGGTTTAAGCGAAGCAATTACATCTTGTTTAATATTTTTTGTGCCACCAACTTTTGTTTTTGTTTTAAACCAATTTTCTGGATGCACGCAAAATTTTGTAATGCCAATTACTTCATTATTCAAATTCAGATCAAATAATAATTCAGTAATTGATGGAACAAGCGAAATGATGCGTTGAGGAAACTCTTCTAAATAAATTTCTCTTTGTAACTGATCTTTATAAACAGGCATTCTATTCTTCTCTTAAATGCTTACCCGTATAATTGATAAACACATCTTCCAACGTTGCTTTTTTAACTTCTTTAGGTTTTTCAAAACCGGTTGCTACTAAGTCATCAATTAATTTATCGGGCGAAGCCATTGCAATAATTTTTCCTGAATCAATTATGGCAACTCGGTTACATAGAATTTCAGCTTCATCCATATAATGCGTGGTAATAATTACGGTAGTACCCCTGCTTTGAATATCTTTAATTAAATCCCAAAGATTGCGTCTTGCCTGCGGATCTAAACCTGTTGTAGGTTCATCTAAAAAAATTATTTTGGGTTTATTAATGAGTGTTGTTGCAATGGAAAAACGTTGCTTTTGTCCGCCGCTTAGTTCTTTATATTTTGCTTTTGCTTTATCACGCAGATTTACCGTATCAAGTAACTGAATAGGATCAACTTTTTCATTGTACAATCCGCCAAATAAAACAATCAGTTCTGTAAGATTTAAACCGGGATAATAACCGGAAGATTGCAATTGTACACCGATAATTTTTTTAATATCGTTAGGTGATTCATCCAGATCAAATCCATCAACATGAATTTTGCCACTGGTTTTTTCACGCAATGTTTCAATTATTTCAAGCGTGGTTGATTTTCCTGCGCCATTCGGTCCAAGCAAACCAAAAATTTCACCTTCATACACTTCAAAACTTATTCCTTTTACTGCCTGAAAATCTCCATAATTTTTAATTAGATCTTTTACGGAGATAATAATTTTTTCTTGCATGATGGCAAGTTAGTTTAAAAGAAAATTCAACAATAAATCATATTTAAATCTTAGCAAATATCTTTGATGAAATGATGGAATTTTCGGAATACTGTCAAATGTTTTTAAAATACCAAACAGATATATAATTTGATTGAACTGATTGAAAATTATGATTGAAAAAATTACTGTTATCTATATAATTTCCGACAGGCGTTCAGGTTCTACACTACTGGAAAATATGCTTTCAAAATCTGAAGAAATAATTTCGGTTGGTGAACTGGCAATGCTTAAAGGACATATTGATAAACAAGGTCCGGGCATTTTCTGGAATTGGAATTGCGCTTGCGGCAAACCTATTTTAGATTGTGAATTCTGGAGTAAAGTGCTTGAAAATATTTATGAGGAAAACTTTCAAACAAAAACGAAATGGCCTTTTAAATCATCAAAAATTACTGTAGCATCTTTTTTTCCGCAATCAGCTTGTAAAACTTTATGGAAGTTTATCAATACAAAAAATAATCACAAGACCATAAATATTTTAGATGAGATATATAAAACTGTAAGTGCAATTTCATCAAAAAAAATTATTGTTGATTCTTCAAAAGACCCGATGCATGCTTTAGCAATAAGCCAGTGCAAAAATGTTGATGCAAAATTTATCTGGCTTACAAGAGATGTGCGTGCAATCACGGTTTCAAAGTTAAAGAGAGCAAAAGCAAATAAAAGTTCAGATAAAGGCGCGGTGAGAACTTTGTATTCAACATTATTTTTTAAAAAACTTTGCGCAGCAGTATTAAGTTGTCTCAAAAATCACACAACATTAAAAGTAAATTATGAAGCGCTGGCTGCAAACCCGCAACAGGAACTGGATAAAATTTGTAATCATTTCGGTTTAAAAAACTTCAATTCGCCGGATTATATGGAACTGATAAATGATCATACAATTGGTGGCACACCAACCAGATTTGAAAGGCGACCGGTTGCAGCAGATGAATCCTGGAAAAATTTTTATAAAAATAAACCTGTGCTAAATGTGTTTGGCAAATTTGCGAACAGTTTATAATTGCCTTTTAAATAACTAAACGTATATAATTATACCAGTAACTAATAATGACAAAATTTGTAATTCTTACTTTACCACGCACCGGCTCAACTTTATTAAGTAAGTCTTTAAATAAGCATCCCGATATTTTTTGCGATGATGAAATATTTCATTTCAGTTTTAGGAAGTATTTCAGCATTAACCAGTTTCGTTTTTTAAAGATTCGTTTCCTGCCTAAAAAAATAAATTATATAATCAATTATCCTATAACATTTTTTCGTTTAAGAGTTTTTCTTGATAAATATTTTATCAATAAATCCGGCGAAAATTTTAAAGCAAGAGGATTTAAATTGATGCATTATCAAATATTTTATATGCCGGGTCTTATTAATTATTTAAAGAAAAATGATATAAAAATTATTTTATTATTGCGCGAAAATATTTTTCGAAATGCTTTATCAGATATGCGCGCAAGAGCAACAGGCGTTTATCATAAGCATAATGAAAACGAAGAAATCGTTTCCGGGTTACCTAAATTAAAAGTAGATACAAATGCATTAAAAAATAAAATGGATCATATTGTTTCTCAAAATCGAAAGCTGGAGAATATTATAAAAGATATGCGCTATATTAAAATACGGTATGAAGATTTTGCAGACTGGGATAATACGATGAATAAGATTTTTACATTTTTAAATATTGCTCATTATGATGTTTCGGCTGGTGCAAAAAAATTAAATCCTGATAAAGCCGAAGATATGATTTCTAATTTTAGCGAGATAGAAAATTGGCTTAATCAAAATAATTACACTGAGTTTTTAAATTGAAACATCTACCGCCACAAAAAAAAGGCTGCTTGTTTTAAAGCAGCCTTTTTATATTTCTTATTACTTAATTAAACAATAGCCTCAGCTTTTTTAGTTGCCCATTCAATTAAAATATCAGCAACCAACGGACGGGAAAATTCCGATGGCGGACGTTCTCCATTCGCCAGCATTTCTCTAACTTTTGTTCCGCTTAAAGAAACCATTTCAGGATTCTTTGGTGCCGTTTTAGAACTTGCCATACTTTCTGTATTCTTACACCAGAAAGTGTTTTCAAATTTCAAAATCTGCATACCCATTTCCGGGCCAATTTTATCCATAATTACCTGCGCATCATAAGTGCCATAATAATTTCCAACACCTGCATGATCGCGACCAATAATCATGTGTGTGCAACCATAATTTTTTCTGATTAATGTATGATTAATAGCCTCACGCGGACCAGCATAACGCATGGCAGTTGGCAGTACACTAAGTTTTGTATTATCCGGATTAAAATAATTATCAATCAAAACTTCATAACATTTCATACGAACCGGCGCAGGAATATCATCACTTTTTGTTTCACCAACAATTGGATGAACCAAAGCACCATCAACAATTTCCTGTGCACATTTAATTAAATATTCATGTGCGCGGTGTATAGGATTTCTTGTTTGAAAAGCAACGATGGTTTTCCAGCCGCGTTTTTCAAATTCTGCTCTTGTTTCGCTTGGATCAAGAAAATATTTATTAGCAATATCTTCTTTCCGTAATGGACGGTTAACCATTTCAAGGGGACCGGAAATAAATTTATTTCCACCACGCTTAATAGCTGCAACACCAGGATGTTTATCTTCAGTTGTACCGAAACATTTTTGCGCAAAGTTTTCCAGATCTAATTCAAATTTTTCTTCAACAGTCATTACTGCTAAAACATTTCCTTCTTTATTCAGCAATGCAATTTCTTCACCTTCTTTAATATTATCGTATTGATCGCCGGCTGGTAAAGGAATAGGAATTCCCCATGCAAGACCGTTTGTTAATTTCATATTTTCAATAGCTGATTCGCAGTCAGCTTTTCCCATAAAACCAGTAATAGGACTAAAAGCACCAACAGCAATCATTTCAATATCTGCACCATAACGATCTTCAATTGTTAACTGAAAAAGGTTTTTTGCTTTTGCTTCCAATTCTTCTTTTCGTGCACCGGTTGCAATTCTGTTAACCAGCGTTCCACCATGTGGTTGGTTCATTTTATATAATATTTATTAGTGAAAATAATTGTTATTATGCTTTTGTGATATAGCCATTCTCTTCAAGATATTGCAACACTACATCAGCACTTTCATCAAGTGTTTGGCCGCCTGTATCAACAGTAAGTTCAGGATTTTCAGGTGCTTCGTAAGGATCGCTTATGCCTGTAAAGTTTTTAATTTCTCCTGCACGTGCTTTTTTGTATAAACCTTTTGTATCACGTTCTTCACAAACTTCAAGTGAGGCAGAAACATATATTTCTATAAATTCACCTTCTTTAACTATAGAGCGAACCATTTCTCGATCTTCAATATAAGGAGATACAAAAGCTGTAGAAACCAATACACCAGCATCAACAAACAACTTTGATACTTCACCAATACGGCGAATATTTTCTTTGCGGTCATCAGCTGTAAAACCTAAGCCTTTATTTAAACCGTGACGAACGTTATCTCCATCTAATACATAAGTATGAAATCCTTTCTCAAATAATTTTTCTTCCACTTTATTTGCCAGAGTTGATTTACCTGCACCGGAAAGACCCGTGTACCAAAGGATTGCAGATTTGTGACCGTTCATGCGGTGACGATCATCTTTGGTAATCGTAGCATTATGCCAAACGATGTTTTTAATTACTTCCATGCAATATGAATTTTTTGTTTTGATTTTGCGCGAATGTAATGCTATAATCCGATAATTCCTATAAATACGATAGAGTAAAATAGCTTAATTATATCCGAAAAGATTATGTTGTTTAATAAAATAATAAACTAATTTTTTTGATTAAAGTGAAGCAAAAAGAGGATTAGTTTTATGTTTGCTTCTTTGAATGATTTCACCACAAACGATAGAACAAATTACCAACCGCATTGATATAATTGATGTAGTTAGCGAATTTGTAAAGCTAAAAAAGCGCGGCGCAAATTATCTTGGTCTTTGTCCTTTTCACAACGAAAAAACACCTTCGTTCACTGTATCTCCATCAAAAGAAATTTATAAATGTTTTGGTTGCGGCAAAAGCGGTAACACTATTACATTTTTAATGGAGAATGAAAAATATAGTTATGCTGAAGCATTAAAATGGCTGGCGCAACGCTACAATATTGAAATTGAAGAAACAGTTGTAAGCGATGAAATTAAAGTGCAGCAGCAAGCTGCAGAAAGCCTGCATGCCTTAAACAATTTTGCACAAAAATTTTTTAGCGAACAATTGTTTAATACAGAAGAAGGGCAAAGCCATGCTTTAACTTATCTTGATGAGCGCGGTTTTAATGAAGACATTATTCAAAAATTTCAGTTGGGTTATAATCCGCAACAGCGTGATGCTTTTACATTAGCTGCGATCAAACAACAATTCAGTAAAGAAATTTTATTTAAAAGCGGACTTTCTGTAACACGCAATGACGAAGCTGCAGATAATTATCGTGGTCGCATTATTTTTCCTATTCATAATACTACGGGAAAAATTATTGGTTTTGGTGCGCGTGTAATTGGCAGCTCAGATAAGGCGCCAAAATATATTAATACACCTGAAAATGAAATTTATGTAAAGAGCAAAATTTTATATGGTTCTTATTTTGCGCGTCATGCAATTGATAAAGCCAATGAATGTTTATTGGTGGAAGGTTATACGGATGTAATAAGTCTGTACCAGGCAGGAATTGAAAATGTGGTGGCAAGCGGCGGCACATCGTTAACGGCTGATCAGCTTCGCATTGTAAAAAAATATACAAATAATCTTACGATAATTTATGACGGTGATGCCGCTGGTATAAAAGCGGCTATGCGCGGGCTTGATATGGCGCTGGAAGAAGGATTGAATGTAAAACTGGTTTTAATTCCTGATAAAGAAGATCCGGATAGTTATGTAAAAAAAGTTGGAACAACTGCGTTCAATAAATTCATTACAGAAAACAAAAAAGATTTTATTCTTTTTCAGCTTGATATATTATTAAAAGAAGCGGGCAATGATATTACGAAGAAGAATGATGCAGTAAATGTGATTGCAGAAAGCTTGAGCAGGTTAAGTAAAGCAGAAGATTTTACACGTAAGCAGGAATACATTCATCAGTGCGCATCTGTATTAAAGATTGATGAAAATGGTTTGGTAAATCTTGTAAATAAATATACGCGGGACAGATTTGGAAAAGAAGAAAAAAAACAAGAATCAGCAGAAGTTGCAGAACAAAAAAATTCAATTGAAGAAAATATAATTTTTCAGAAAGATGAAGCGCAGGAAAAAAATATTTTACGTGTACTGCTTGAATTTGGTTTGAATGAATGGAGTACAAATGAAACAATTGCCGAACATATTTTTGAAGAGTTGGAACAATACAGGTTTGAAAATGCAGACATGGAATATTTGTATGATGTTTATAAAAAACAATACAATGAAGGTTTGCATCCATCTGCTAAAACATTATTATATCATGAAGAAGCAAGAATAAGAACACTGGTTGTAAATGTTACTTTATTTCCTTTTGAGTTAAGCCAGCGCTGGGATGAAAAACTAGAAAATATAAAAGTGAATAACCTCGATACAAGCTTGCAGGATGTAATGATGAGTTTGAATTATTTCAAGCTACAGAAAATAAAAAAAATGTTTGAACAAAACCAGGAGGATATGCTTAAAACAAAAGAATTAAGTGAACAATTAAAACTAATGGAAATTCATAAACATTTAAAAAATATTGAAAGAGAAATTACGCAACAACTGGGAACAGTAATAATAAAATAAAAGTATTTTTCAATTTTTACTTTAGGAAATTTACAGGCTTCCATACTTTTTATAATACGCTACAATCCACGCCACTACTTCATCGTAGCTTTCTATACCTTTTGGTTGATTATGCGCTTTTAAATAACCACCATATAATTTTGTGAGTAAAGGCTCAATTGGGTTTTGATAATCTTTCAGATATTTTCTATACACTGCATAATCTTTTTTAACTAATGTATCAAGCAATTTTGCATTTTGTTTTGCTGCAACAGAATCGCGATGATACAGTTCTGCATTTGCATAACTGAATAAATCAAAATAAGCAGAATAATTAAATGCAGGCTGGTTATTATATTTTGTTATAAGATAACCGATAAAGCTCGCTTCACTTTCGCTGGCATAACCCAGCTGATGCGCCATTTCATGACAAGTTGTAAAAGGAATTACAAACTGCGGCGCTACTGTATTTACCTGTGCTTCACCAGTAAAAGGATTATAGTAACCAAGAAATCCTGAATAACTACCAACGCTTTCTGAAACCATTTGTTTAACATCCGCATATTTATAAATTAAATATGGATATTGATTTTGCGCATTACGATACATTGCCACAGCTTCATTAAAAATAATTTTATCGCCGGGATATTTATAATGAATACTTTCTAATTTTTTTGCGCTGTTATTCAAATTCAACAGCAATTGTGCAGTTGTGTTTTTAAGATCTTCAGTGCTATAATTTTCAGGTATAATATTTAATTGATAACCGATTCCATAACGATAATAATTTAAACCCCATATCAATAAAAAAAATAAATACACCCCCAAAAATTTTACAAGAAGATATCTAAGACCGAATAAAAATTTTTTCCATGTTGGTTTGTGCCGGAAGAATTGAATTATTTTAATTAGTAATCCAAAAAATACAATACCATATAAAATATCACCAAAACTAAAAGGAATCCAGGCGGTTAATATTCTAAGCAAAGAAGAAAGAAAAACATAAATCTGTGTGCTGTAAATTTTTTCAATCCAAAAACCTTGCAATGCAATCAAATGCAGTAAAATAATTGCTGCTATTAAAATTAATGGTTTAAGCCACCATCTTTTATGTTGCGCTGATTGCATTATAGTGCGAATATAAAATCAGAAGTTGCAAAAGATGTTTAAAATATTATACTACTCTACTTACTTTTACAATCTTTCAATCATTAATTATGAGCAAATTTTCAGAATATAATTTCAAAGATCAGAAAGCGTTAATACGTGTTGATTTTAATGTGCCGCTTGATAAAAAAACATTGGAGATAAAAGACGACACAAGAATGAAGGCTGCCATTCCAACCATAAAAAAAATATTAAATGATGGTGGCAGCGTGATTTTAATGAGTCATCTTGGAAGACCAAAAGAAGGACCGGAAGACAAATATTCTTTAAAGCATCTTATAAAGCATTTAAGCGAATTATTAAATGGTAAAGAAATATTATTTGCTGATGATTGCATTGGTGAAGACGCAAAGCAAAAAGCAGCCGCATTAAAACCGGGTGATGTTTTGCTGCTTGAAAATCTCCGTTTTTATAAAGAAGAGGAAAAAGGTGATGAAGTATTTGCAGAGAAATTATCAAAACTTGGCGATGTGTATGTGAATGATGCATTTGGAACGGCGCATCGTGCACATGCATCAACAGCAATTATTGCAAAGTTTTTTTCTAAAGAAAAAAAAATGTTTGGGTTATTGATGGAGAGCGAAATTAAAGCTGCTGAAAAAATATTAAAGAATTTTGAAAAACCTTTTGTAGCAATCATCGGCGGCGCTAAAGTGAGCGACAAAATTTTAATTCTTGAAACACTGATTGATAGGGCAACTGATATTATTATCGGCGGTGGCATGGCATATACATTTTTTAAAGCAGAAGGAGGAAATGTTGGCTCATCGTTGTGCGAAGATGATCGTGTGGAAAAGGCAAAAGAAATTATGGCTAAAGCGGCGGAAAAAAATTCATGTATTCATTTACCAAGCGATTCAATTATTGCAGACAAGTTTGATAACGATGCAAATATTTCATCATCTATGAGTGCCACTATTCCTGAAGGCTGGATGGGACTTGATATTGGAACAATGGCTTGCAATATGTTTATTAAAGTGATACATAATGCTAAAACAATTTTATGGAACGGACCAATGGGCGTTTTTGAAATGGATAATTTTCAGCATGGCACAAAAGCTATTGCAAAAGCAGTTGTGGAAGCCACAGAAAAAGGTGCTTATTCATTGGTGGGTGGAGGTGATAGCGTTAGCGCTGTCAATCAATTCGGTTATGCGGATAAGGTAAGTTATGTATCAACAGGCGGCGGCGCTATGCTTGAGTTTTTCGAAGGGAAAGAATTGCCTGGTATTGCAGCAATTAATTCTTAATCATTCTTCAAATAATACTTTATAAAGCGATTGAAATTTCTATCGCTTTTTCACTTAGCGAAGTTTCAAACTTTACATACTTATGCGATATTTACTGAAGTATTCTAAAAATTTATACTAACTATTGAATAGTCAGCCTTCCTGTTTCGCTGAAATGAAAAACAAAAAATCTAATTGATAGCGAAAAAAGAAATCCTGAAGCCAGCATAAGTAGGCAGTGCTACAATATCAAACTAAAACTTAAAAAGTAAATAATTCTTCGCTATTAAAAATAACGCATACAAAACCGGTGCAGCTTTATCAGGTGGTTCCATTTTTATACACAACTTAAATAAAGGAACTGTTTCGAAAAGATAGTAGTTATTATGATAGTACTGGAACAAAGCGTTATTAAAGAATGCAGATATAAATAGGATGTTTAGAATCGCAGAGGATATAGTTACGCATGCTATTCAAAATGATGTTACAGACACTGTTCAATTGTGGAAGAAGCTGATGCTGTCTATTTAAGTCTATCAAGCATTCATATATAAAAGGAAGTAAAGAGATTATTGAACAAAACCAAAGTATAAATGGATTACTTCTCGTACTTGCAAAGGTCATTTTGCACGAATGAATTTTTAGCAGGCACGCCCGTTGAATTAATCATGAAAATATCAGGACACAAAAGCTTAAAAGATTTTTATAGGTATATCAAAATTGCACCAGAGCAAGCCGGGAAAAGGATTAAAGAAATTTGGGCAAAGAGTGTTTTAAAATAAATTATCTTTTATAAATTTAATTTTAGACCAGCCTTAATGAATAAAGCCTTTATACTTCCATTTGTTATACTTTTTATTTATTGTTTATAGAGAAGATAAACTCTCTTTTATCATCTTCTAATGATTTCTTAGAAATTATTAATAATTTACAGCAAGCGATGATAATTTGAGATTAGACGAACTAAAAGCAGCAGCAATTGCTAAAAAGCTTTACTTCTTCTTAGGATTGATAAAAACAAATTTGGATTAATCTTAAATTTTTATGTTGCTACCGCCGCATCTCAATGATATAATGTTAATATGAAGATGTTGCTTTATAGTGATTTAAAGGATATTAGTACAGCCAAAGCAAAAAATGTCGGGAAAATTGGATTTTTGTTTTATAACACAGAGATTCTTTTTATAAAATCATCTTTTTTTCTTGTTGATACTTCCACATCAGAACCATCTTTCATAGTAACAAATCCGCCTCTGCCTTTATTATAGTTTTTGATATGGTTAAGATTGATGACATGGGAATGATGAACCCTGAAAAAATTACAATCACTCAACAGCCCTTCAATTTCTTTGAGTGTTTTTGAAACAAGCTGCTTTTTTTTGTCGCTGGTAAAAATGGTTGTATAATTGAGGCTGCTTTCGCAACGGATTATATCATCAACAGTTAAAAAAATAAACCCTGTTAACACGGGAAGGCAAATTTTTTTAGATGCACTTTTTATTGTTTGAAGGTTATGAAAAAGCGTATTGAATTTTGCGGTTACATCCGCTTTTAAAAGCTTATTTTTTAATTTATCAACAGCCGTTACAAGCTCATTTGCGTTTACAGGTTTTAACAGGTAATCAATTGCACTAAACCTGAACGCCTGCACGGCATATTTATCGTGGGCAGTTGTAAAAATTATTTCAAAATTTATATGGGGCAGTTGCTTCAATAAATCAAAACCGGTTTGCGCTTTAATTCTAACATCAAGAAAAACAAGTTCAGGCTGTATTTGCGTAATTGCTTTAATGCCTTCTTTAATGGATTTAAAAGAACCTTTTAATGATACCGAAGCGCTGCAATGTTCTGTTAGCAGGCTTTCAAGCTTATTAATACAATGCTGTTCATCATCAATAATTATAGCCGTAATCATCTAACAAAATTAAAAGCTTAGTTCTAACGGTAATTTTACTTCTGCACGCACACCGGTTTTTTTGTTTGATACATTCATAGTGGCGCCGGCATTTTTTAGCTTATTAAGAATATCAATCCTGGCTTTGGTAATTTTTATACCTAACGATTTTTTTTCTTCGCTGATGACTGCTTCCTTTATGCCTTCACCATCATCTTCCACAATGCAATGCAGCATATCGCCCTGCTGTTGAATGTAAATGGTAATATGCCCTTTGCCTTCCTTTGCCGCCACGCCATGCCAGATGCTGTTTTCAACAAAAGGCTGTAGCAGCAGGGGTGGCACCAATGTATTTTCCTGGTCAATACTTTCATCAACCTGTATGTGATAATCAAACTTATTCTGTGAGCGGAAGCGTTCCAGTTGCACGTATAATTCCAGTGCTTTTAAATCATCTGCCAGCGAAATATTTTTATGCTCTGAATTTTCTAAAACAATACGCATGAGCCAAGCAAAATTATCCGTAAAGTCGGCAGCAGTTTTTGTTTGGTTGCTGCGAATGTAATCTGCAATTGAACTTAAAGAATTGAAAATAAAATGCGGGTTCATTTGAGCACGCAGGGCTTTCATTTCGGTGTCAGTAATATGTTCTTTTAATACGGCTTCATTTTTTTGTGTTCTGATGTCGCGGTTGTGCTTGTAAAAAATAAATGCGCCAATACCTGCCAGTATTAAAAATGCAGCACCAGCCATCGTTGCTTTTTCAACAACATGCTGCTGTTGAATTTTTGCATTGGTAAGTGCCTGTTGTTTATCTGTAACGGCTTTTACAGAGTCTTGCGTTTTAGTAAACTGGTATTGCATTTCAAAGCGGGTAATTTGTTGCTTTGTACCATCATTATATATACTGTCTTTTATGGCATTCGCCTCTTTGTTGTAGCTTAATGCTTGCTGGTAATTTTTTTGTTGTGTATAGTAATTGCTCAAATACTGCAACGTTGTTTCCTGCCTTTCTAGAGAGCCTATTTCTATTGCCAGTACCAAGCTTTGTTGCAAATAAGAAAGTGCCAGGGTTTGCTGATGCAAAGTTTTTGCATAAGTATCGCCTATCTCACCTGATATGTACGCCGTGTTATCTTTATCGCCCAGTTTTTGAATTAGCAGTAAAGTTTTTTTATAATAAGCGATGGCTTCTGGATAGTTAAAAATCTTTTTGTAAACATCTCCTATATTGCCTAAAGTAGCTGCTGCTGTTTGAATATTACCAGAATTATTGCTAATTGATAAAGCCTGCTGATAATAGTTAAGTGCCTGCGGATAATCTTTTTTATCAGTTGACACCTGTCCCAACGCCGAAAGCATGGTTGCCTCCCCACGTATGTTTCCTGTTTGCCTACAGATGCTCAAAGATTTCTGATAATACTGTTGTGCTTTTGCAGTTTCTTTTAAATCTCTGTAAGTAAATCCCGCTTCTCCGTAGGCACTGGCAGTGAAGTTTTATTGCTTGATTTTTCAGTTAGATATACAGCTCTAAGATTGTACTTAAGTGCATCTGTATAATTTGATAATGCTCTGTAGACCGACCCTAAATTAACAACAACCGCAATAATCTGACCGGTATCATTAATATGCTCTGCCATGTGCAGGTTTTTTGAATCCGTGTTTAATGCACTCACATAGTCACCAGTACTGAACTGAATAACACCAATTGTATTTAAAGCAGAAAAAGCGCCGTGCTCATAGTTTTGTTTTTCAAATATTTGTAAAGCTGTTTTAACCGTAAGCAAAGAAGAATCATACTCACCTTTATAAAAATAATCAATTCCTTTACTGCTAAGCGCATTTCCAACTCCAATTTCATTCTTTAGTTTCCGGGCAAGGTCTATGCCTTCATTACATTTTATTATCCCTTCATCAGGATTGACAGGCTGGTATGCTACGGCAATATTATGCAACAAATTTAGCCGTACAGTATCCTCCTGCGGGTGCTGTTTTAATGTATTCAGTAAACTATCTATTTGTTTTTGTTGCGCACTGCAATTGATAACTGTATAGATACAGGCAAACAGCAGTAAAATTTTTTTCATTAAGGGTAACGTATTTGTTTATGGCTTTTATTTCAGTGAAAAGATAAACCTTTTTGCAGTTTTCGCAAATATTAACGCAGTTGTCAGCCCTGCATACACACTTAATCAATACAGCTTGACATGGCTTTAAATGCATTCTAAGTTTACGCGAAAATAAAATTACTCAAATCAAAAAAAACAAATGAAAACAACATTCATACTTCTTAGCTGCCTGTTTGCTTTTATGTTAACAACCAACGCACAAAATGTTGCCGGTAAAATAAACAAGACAAATAACAAAATAAACAATACCGATACCGCCGTAAATGCTACGTCTGCTGCTATAAATAGTTCTACAAGTACACTTAGCACTGCAGGCAGTGCATTAAGCAATTTTGGCAATACGCTTGGCGGCATGGTAAAGAAAAAACACAAACCGGGAACTGCAAAAACGGCGGCTGAAACCGATAGTGCAGCACAGGCTAAACAAGTTGCTGCGAATACTATAATAATAAGTATTGCAGGTGCAGATTATACTTCGCTGAAAAAATTAAAAGAAAGCTTAAAAGTAATTACGGGCGTGCATTCTGTAGATATGAATTATAACTCAACAGGCTCATCACTAAGTATTGTTTCTAATAAAAAAGCAGATGATTTGTGGGATGGCGTTTCAGATGATGTAGCCGCCCATTACAATATCAACAGCATGAATGGCAATGCTATAAATGTTGCTTACAAAAAATGACATGGCATATCACTGAAATAATCAACAAGATTTTAAACAACAAAAAATAAATAAAATGAAAAAAACACAATTACTCTTTATTGCAGCAATAATAATTGCAACATTATTTACGCAACAAGCCAGCGCAAAAATCTGGCGGGTGAATAACCAATCGAATTATGATGGTTCAACTTTATGGGGAGATAACTTTGGTGGAACCCAAAGCTATCCTGTATTTGCTCAAATTAATCAGGTGATAAACCTAGCTTCCAGCGGAGATTCAATTTATGTTGAAGCTTCCCCAATTAGATATGCAGATGCATCTCTAGATCGTAAATTAATCATCATTGGTGCAGGATATTTTTTAAGCCGAAATCCTCACGTTTCCACAAATACAGACAGTTCGTTTGTTGGAGAAATGGATTTTAATGCCGGTTCTGAAGGGTCACAATTGATAGGAATGACAAACGTTGGTTTTGAAGAATATGTTAGTATCGGAGTAAATGATATTACGATAAAAAGATGTTACTTAAGTAATGCCATTCATATTGCAACCAATTTAAATAGTGTGTACATTATTCAAAATTTCATTAATGTTAATGCAACCAATGCAACCGCTCTCGGGGGTAATGGAATTGGATACGTTTATCCTACGGATCTTATTTTCAATAATAATATCTGCAAAAACACTTTGGTCTGGAGCGCCATTCTTCAATGCAACAACAACACATTTGATGGTCCTGCAAATAATTTAGATCTTTCGTTTACAACCAGTGAGTTTAAGAATAATATTTTAAAGGCTTTAAACGCTACCACCAATATTAATAATGGTACCAATTTGAATGTGTCTTATAATATAGGAACTTTAGCTGCCCAGTTTGGAACAGCAAACAATAATATATTAGTTAGTGCTATCAATACAATCTTCGTTACATCTTCCTCACTTGATGGTATATACCAGGTAGCAGATGGTTCTGTAGCAGACAACAGCGGTTCTGATGGTACTGACCGTGGCGCATTTGGCGGAGCACCTGTTAAAGACCGTTATACACTTTCAGGTTTAGCAGCCATACCTGTTATATATTCTGTAACCACACCTGGTGCAACAGCAACCAATTTACCGTTAACAATCCAGGCAAGAACCATTAAATAAACTAACATGAAAACAATTATAATACTATTGCTTACAGCAGTAAGTATGGCTGCGCTGGCGCAGGATACTACTATTGTACAGTTAGAATATTTTTTTGATGCAGACCAGGGCATTGGTAAAAGCACTTTGGTGAATGTTGCGCCGGAAGCAGATGGCATCTTCCCCTTTACAGCAAATATTTCCGGTCTTGAAGTTGGTTATCATAAGCTGTACATTCGTACGAAAGACAGCAACGGCAAATGGAGTTTTACCACGAGAAATAATGTTGAAGTGTTTGCTCCTGATACCAAAACTTCTGTTGCAAATGGCGAATATTTTATAGATGCAGACTCAGGCTTTGGTTTGGCAAACCCAATAATTGTTTCTTCGCCTGATTCAGCAATACTCCAAAACTTCTCTGCCGCTACAGCGGACTTACCTGTTGGCTATCATAAATTATATGGCAGGTTTAAAGATAATCTTGGTAAATGGAGCTTAACCTTCCGCCGCAATATTGAAGTATATAAGAATGATACCAATTACGTAAAGAACGCAGAGTACTTCTTCAAAACCGATAATGGTTATGGCAATGGTACAACAGTAAAATTTGCAAACCCTTCTGTTGATGGCACCTTCTCATTTAATATTCCTTTAAGTGCAATTCCTGCCAGTGCAGATACATTGTTTATACGGGTCCAAGATAGTACAGAAGGCAAATGGTCTATTACTGCCATAAAAAACATTTCAATGGTATTGCCGCTTACATTGCTCAACTTTAACGTAGTTAAACAAAACAATACAGTCCAACTTAACTGGCAAACCGCAAATGAAATAAATACTTCTTACTTTAATGTTCAACGAAGTAATGATGGAAGAAGCTTTGCCAGCATTGGTAAAGTTGCAGCAAAAGGCAGCAATAAAGTACAGAATGATTATGCCTATGTTGATAATAATATATCTCAATTACATGCAGGCAGGCTTTACTACCGTTTACAGGAAGTAGATAACGATGGTAAACTTAACTCCAGTGGTGTAAAGATTATAGATATAAACACAAACAGTGTTTTGTTTACTATCTCTCCTAACCCGGCAAAAGATTTTATAAACATATCTTCATCCGGTAATGTTGCCAATGCACAGGTAAGTGTAACAGATATGAATGGCAGAATATTATATGCATCTAAACAAAACTTTAGTGCCAATCAGCAAATAAAAATACCTGCCTCACGATTTGCCAAACAGGTACTAATTGTAACTATAAACACAAGTATAGGTAAACAGGAATTTAAAGTAGTAAAAGAATAAAATTGAATCACTTATTAAATCATTAAAGGCACTTTATAAAGTGCTTTTTTTTCTTAGAGGAAAAATAATCTTACTGTCGTGCGGCAAAAAGCAAATCTTAATATTTCTTTCAGTTTGATGATTACATAAAGTTGCGAAAAGAACAATGGATGTGTTTAAAAACTTAAGGTTAATCTTAAAACCTATGAGTTGTATCGCAATGAGCTAATAAAGTTTAATTCCATATTACACCGGGAGCAGGCAGGTACAAAGCAATAAGCTAATCAATCAATCATTGCGAGTTTGTTTTTATGGTTGTC
>CAXSDU010000085.1:0-10363 GCA_964236165.1 uncultured Parafilimonas sp.
TTTTTTTGTTTCAGCTTCACTGCGCCATGTAGTTTCATTTTCCATTACAACTTCACTAATTGCAAGACCTGTTTTCCTGCACCAGTGTAAAAGCTCTTCTGAAGTATTTATAGGAAAAGGCAGATCAATAAAATCATTATCGGCATTTGATTCGCCTTCCTTTATTACAAAGCCGCCGCCAATAGAATAATAAGTTTCACTTATCTGTATATTATTTTCACAATCTGCTAAAAAGCTTAAACCATTGGGATGAAAAGAAAGCGTCTCATTTGTAAGAAATTCAACCTGCACAATTATTTTTTTTTCATTATTAAGCAGTAATTTTTTTTCAGATTGAATAAGATCAATTTTTGAAGCGATACTGTTTATATCAATTGTTTCAGGATCTTCTTCACTTAAACCCATTAATACGGCAATATCAGTACCATGACCTTTGCCTGTTTTAGCAAGTGAACCGTACAGCAGAACAGTAACGCTAATAGTTTTTTCAATAAGATTTTTTTGTTTAAGCGTTTTAATAAACCGAAGCGCTGCACGCCATGGACCCAAAGTGTGTGAGCTTGATGGACCAACACCAATTTTAAACATATGAAATACTGAAATCGCTTCGTGCGGCATACAATCTTTGTAAAGCTACAATTAATTTAAAAAGCATTACAACGTTTTCAGTAAGTAAATAGTCATATTAAAAATGAATAATTCATTCAAACCTTTTAACATTTTACAAGTCTTTTATTTGCATAATCTTTGCTTAATAGGCGTTAATATTTAAAATTAAAATCAAAGTAAATTACTTGCTACTTAGATGCATAATAATTAAAAAATAAAAAATAGACAAATGAAAAAACTTTCTTTAGGTGCTCTTGCTGTTATTAGTTCATGTATATTTTTAAGTTCATGTCTCAAGAATACAAATAGTACTACACAGCCTACTTTGGGGGCTTTCCTTTTGGCGCAAACTTCTCCAAATGCACCAACATTAAGTGTGTACGTTAATAGTTCACTTTTTGATACTTTACAATTTAGTAATTATACACCATATGTAACGGCAAATCCAGGTAGTTATGAATTAATGATAGATAGTTTTCCTTCTACTACTGCTTTAATAAAAAATACAATTAATATAGAAGCAAACAAATCTTACAGTTATTTTATAATTGATTCTTTCAGCAAAATCAAAACTGCTTTTGTAAATGATGTTTATAAAGCACCTTCAAGTGATTCTGTATATGTACGATTTTTTAATTTTTGCCCCAACACTACAGAGCCTTTAAATTTAGTTGATTCCGCAACTTCGGGCTCATTTAGTTCTCTCAGAACATTTAACGATCAGGCAAATAATCCTCAGTACACTGCATTTAATGAAGTGAAAGCAGGAACGTTCACTTTTCAGTTAAAAACAGCATCCGGTACTACTCTTAAAACGCAAAGCATACCGTTAACGGGAGGTCATGTATATACATTATTTGCAAAAGGCACTATAGGTAATCCAGATCCTAACCGCGCCTTATCAATCGGTCAGTTAGAAAATTATCCGCAACAATAAATAAAAAATATTCTTAAAACCGTCTCAAAAAATGAGACGGTTTTTTTATGTATTGTCATTTGCAAAACATACAATAATATGCATATTGAATTATTTTAAATGCACTACGATTATCTTATTATTGGTCAGGGTATTTGCGGCACATGGTTAAGTTTTTTTTTGCTTGAAGAACAAAAATCGGTACTTGTAATAGATAATAATAATAAATGGAGTGCAAGCAAAGTTGCAAGCGGATTAATAAATCCTGTAACGGGAAGGAGAGTAGTAACAACTTGGATGGCTGACGAATTATTGCCGTTTGCATTTTCGGCTTATAATAATATTGGTAAAAAATTACAGCAGGAATTTATTCAACAAAAAAATATACTTGCATTTCCATTAGCGCCGGATTTGCTGCAGGCTTTTGAAAAAAGAAAACAGGAAGGTAATGGTTACATTTATCCATCACCTCTATCAAAAGAAAACTTAGTTACCCATTTTAATTTCCCCTTTGATGTTGTGCAAATTGCGCCTTGTTATTTGGCTGATGTAAATGCATTCACAAAAACATGGCGGCAATATCTTGAAAGTAAAAATGCTTTATTAAATGAAATATTTAATGAAGAAGAATTATTGCTGAACGATGAAATAATTCAATATAAAAATATAACAGCCGGGAAAATTATTTATTGCGATGGCATAAATTCTTCATTAAGCAAATATTGGAATCGTTTGCCGTTTGTGCCGAATAAAGGACAAGCTTTAATCGCAACAATTGCTTCTTTGCGCACCGATTATATTTATAAGTTCGGGCATTTGTCATTAATCCCTTTGCAAAATAATTTATGGTGGATTGGCAGCAGCAACGAATTAAATTTTGCTCGTATTGAACCTACAGATAATTTCTTTCAAAGCACATCGGCAGCGCTTAAAAGATTTTTAAAAGTTGATTTTACAATTGAGCAACATATTGCATCTGTTCGCCCGGCAACTGTTGAGCGCAGGCCTTTTGTTGGTGTGCATCCTGTACATAATCAAATTGCAATTTTAAATGGAATGGGTTCTAAAGGATGTTCGTTAGCGCCCTGGTTTGCAAAAGAATTTGCATCACATCTTATCAAGAAAAAACCAATAAATGTTTTGGTTGATGTAAACCGATTTGCAAATATTTTAAAACGTAAAATGTAAAACGAAAAAATTAAATTTAAAATTTAGAGCTTTTATTCTTCCCATATTTCATCTTTACCCTGCAACCATAAGTTTACAGATTGCGTAGTAACTGATTTGGGTCTTTCCAAAGGAAAATTAAGAGCTCTGTCCCAACATAAACTTGCAAGCACACCTAAAGCACGACTTACAGCAAACAACACAGTATAAAATTCATATTCAATCAAACCATAGTGTACCAATAAAGCACCGCTATGCGCATCAACGTTCGGCCATGGATTTTTTATTTTGCCTAAGCTTTTTAAAATGGGAGGAACAACTTCGTAAATATTCCAAACTGTTTGTACAAGCGGATCATCGGGCATGTGCTTTTTACCAAATTCCATTTGCGCAGAAAAGCGCGGATCTGTTTTGCGCAATACAGCATGACCATAACCCGGAACAACTTTTCCTTCTTTCAATGTCTTTTTTACATAA
Organism: uncultured Parafilimonas sp.; assembly: GCA_964236165.1. Classification (GTDB taxonomy): domain Bacteria; phylum Bacteroidota; class Bacteroidia; order Chitinophagales; family Chitinophagaceae; genus Parafilimonas. Next base: position 3,170 of record CAXSDU010000085.1, read on the forward strand.
GTTGCAATCTGTTCTTTAGAAGGAGATTTCGTTCCAATTTCATCCTGCAATTCAAATATCCATTTTATTACTTCCTGGTTGGCCAATCCATGCAATGGTCCGGCAAGACCATTCATTCCCGCAGCATAACTTAAATAAGGATCGCTTAAAGCAGAACCAACAAGATGTGTTGTATGTGCTGAAACATTTCCACCTTCATGATCAGAATGTATCGTCATATACAAACGCATCAGTTCTCTAAAACTTTCATCTTCAAAACCCATCATGTGTGCAAGATTCCCTGCCCAGTCAAGCAATCCATCAGGATTAATATGTTTATTGTCTTTATATTTTCTTCTGTACACATAAGCAGCAATGCGCGGTAAGCGTGCAATTAAATCCATTGCATCGTCAAATACTGCTTCCCAATAATCTTTTTTACTCATGCCTTGTGCATACTTCTTTGCAAAATTGCTTTCAGTTTGTAACGCCATTACACCTGTTACAAACATCGTCATAGGATGTGCAGTTACCGGTAAGGCATCAATGGTTGCAAAAACATGATTGGGAACATGACTTCTTCTTTGCCAAACAGAAGTTACATAATTTGCATCTTCTGCACCTGGCAAATCTCCAATTAATAAGAGATGAAAAAGACCTTCCGGTAAAGGTTCTGTACCGCCATTTGCCTTTGGTAATTTTTCTCTTAATTCAGGAATAGAATATCCGCGAAATCGAATGCCTTCCTGCGGATCTAATAAACTTGTTTCAGTTACCAGACCAGTAATACCACGCATGCCCTGGTATATTTGCGATAGCTTTACTTCACCAATTGACTTATCACCATTCTTTGAAAGCAATTCTTTTATTTCGGCAGCTGCCAAATCAGCTTTTTCTTTAAATCTATCTTTTAAAACTCCCATGCGCGTATAAATTTATAATGGCAAAAAATAATTGTTAGAAGGAATTACAGCAAATAAACAGTGCTTACTACTGAATGCTTAAAGATACCATAACTTGATTCTATAAAAAAGTTTTCAAATGTATATTGAATGAATAAAACATTTATTTAGGTGCGCGGCGATAAAAATAAATTGCTACGCCTGTAAAAATTATATTGGGTAACCAGGCTGCAAGCAACGGCGGAAAATTTCCTTTTGTAGCAAAGATGGTTGAAAACCTGTCCATCATAATAAAAATAGCGCCTGCAACAAATCCAATAGCAAGATGCGCACCGCTGCCGCCGCGAACTCTGCGGCTTGCTACCACTGCACCAATAATTGTTAATAACACAACTGAAAAAGGAGTAGCGAATCTTCGGAATTCTTCAACCTGTAAAGTATTTAATCCTTCTGTGCCACGTAACTGCTGATCAGAAATGTATCTATGTAACTGAAGCGTATTTAATTTGTCTTGCGCATAATCATCCTGCGTAAGATCAATTGGTTTAAAATTGAAATTAAGTGTTAGCTCTGCATCTTTTTTTAAGTTTTCCTGCAAACCGTTCAATCTTCTCTCCACAACATTTCGCAGCTTCCATTTTTTTGTTGCAGTATCCCACTGCATTGATGAAGCCCTGAGATTATAAACAAGCTGATTATCTTTTATACGATGCATAAAAAATGGTCCGCCGCTTTTTAAAAGTGTATCATAATTTCTTATACCCGCGTACGTAAATGAGTCAATTCTAAAATACATGCTGCGCTGATAATGTTCAACCAAAGGATCGTAAGTTGAATTAACCTTAATGTATTTTGCTTCAAATAATCTCCATTTGGCATTTGCTGTTGGTATAACAAAGGATGAAGAATAAAGTAGTAACAAACCAAGTGTTATGCCGCCTATCCAATAAGAAAACAGCATTCTTGAATAAGTAATTCCGCTGGCAAGTATAGCAATTATTTCACTGCGCAATGCCATTTTTGATGTGAAGAATATTACAGCGATCAATACGAAAAGCGGGAACAATAATGCATCTATATATGGAATAAAACCTAAATAATATTGTGTGAAGATCTGCCAGAAATTTAAGCCTGATTTTACAAAGTCATCTGTTTTTTCGCTTACGTCAATTACAACGGCAATTATGGTAAATAGAAAAACACAAAAGAAAAATGTAGTAAGAAATTTTTTTAAAATATACCAATCTATTTTCTTCATTGAATGCGTTGGTTAACTGTAAATCGTTAAACGTGAATTGCGAAATACTAAAAATTTTAAACAAAATTAATACAAGTTGAAGTGTTGAATGGTTAATAACTTGGTAAGCTGAATTAGATGTTATAATCGTTGTTTAAATTTTATAACTGATTCTTTTTTCCAGCTTATAAAATTGCCGTCTAATATTTTATTTCTTGCTTCGTTCACCAGCCATAAATAAAAAGCCAGATTTTGTATGCTTGCAAGTTGCAATCCTAATAATTCATTAGCCGCAAATAAATGCCGTAAATATGCTTTCGTATAATAATTACTAATCTCACAAGATAATCCTTCATCAAGCGGAGAAAAATCTGTTGCCCATTTTTTATTTTTTATATTGATTACGCCTTGCGTTGTAAACAGCATTCCGTTTCTTCCATTGCGTGTTGGCATTACGCAGTCAAACATATCAATACCTAAACTTATGCATTCTAAAATATTCCATGGCGTTCCAACACCCATAAGATAACGCGGCTTATCTGTTGGTAAATTATCGCAGCATAATGCTGCAATCTCATACATTATATCTTCGGGCTCGCCAACACTTAAACCGCCAATTGCATTGCCGGCTGCATTTTTTTCAGTTATATAATTGCAGGATTCAGTACGAAGATCTTTATATACACCGCCCTGAACGATTGGGAAAAGAGTTTGTTCGTAACCATACAAAGGTTGTGTTGTGTTTAAATGGTTTGTGCATCTATCTAACCAGCGATGCGTTAATTGCATACTTTTTTTTGCATAAGCATATTCGCTTTTTCCAGGCGGACATTCATCAAACGCCATAATAATATCAGCGCCAATGCTGCGCTGTAATTCCATTACTTTTTCTGGTGTGAATAAATGCCGGCTTCCATCAATATGGCTTTGAAACAATACACCTTCTTCATTTATTTTTCTGTTTTGTGATAGTGAAAAAACCTGGTATCCGCCACTGTCAGTTAATATTGGTTTTTGCCAGTTCATAAATGTATGCAAGCCGTTTGCTGCCTGCAATATTTCTATTCCTGGTCTTAAATATAAATGATATGTATTACCTAAAATTATTTGCGCTTTAATATCATTTTGTAATTGTTGTTGTGTAACCGCTTTTACTGATGCAACCGTACCAACGGGCATAAATATGGGTGTTAATATTTCTCCGTGCGCTGTTGTAATTTTCCCAGCTCTTGCTTTAGATAGTTCATCAACCTTATCTATTATGTACTTAAGCATGCGCAAATGTGTTGTAACATCTTTAATTATAGAAATAATTGCCCAACTATTAATTGTACGTATTAGTTAGTTTTAACATTTATATACTAATCTTTTGGCTTGATTTTGTCTCTTATATGAAATAAAAAAATAATTATTCTAAAACATTTTTACATGAAAAAAATATTTAAAATATTACTCATCGTTTTATTAATCAGCGGTGGAGTAATGACAGAGAACCAGGTAAAAGCGCAATCGGTCAGCGTAAGTTTATCGGTTTTTCAAAAATCATTAAGTCCTTATGGACGATGGATGAACAATAGTAAATATGGACAGGTTTGGATAGCGAATGATCATAATTTTGTTCCTTATCAAACTGGTGGTCACTGGGCATACACAGATTATGGCTGGACATGGGTTTCTGATTATGACTGGGGTTGGGCACCATTTCATTATGGAAGATGGAATTATGAAAGAAACACTGGTTGGTATTGGGTTCCTGATTATGATTGGGGTCCTGCATGGGTTGCATGGAGAGGTGGCGGTGATTACTACGGATGGGCACCTTTGTCTCCTGGCTTAGATATAAGCGTTGGTGTTTCTTATGGCAACCAGATTCCTGAAGACAGATGGGTATTTGCACCGCATCGATATATAACCAGCGCTTCAATTAACAGATATTATGTGCCACGTACACGTAATGTAACCATCATAAAAAATACAACTATCGTAAATAATGTAACTATTAAAAATAACGTACATGTTGATGCCGGCCCAAGAAGAGAAGATGTTGAAAAAATTAATCGTACAAAAATTAAAACATATACAGTTTCTAATTCATCAAAGCCCGGCAAAACAGTTGTTAATAATACTACCGTAAATGTTTACAGACCTGTCGTAAATAAAACGACTGTAGTAAATAATAATAATACAACTGTGAATAAATCAACAGTCAATAAAAATGATAATAATAAAACCGTTGTAAACAAGAATAGTAATAGCAAAAATGTAAATAAAAATTCAACTACAAATAGAAAGGTAGTGAACACGCAGAAGAATAATACAACGGTAAATAAAGATGTAACAAACAAACCACAGCCGAAACCAGCAATAAATAAACAGCTTAACAGTAGTGATAAACAAACTACATTAAAAAAGAACGAACCTGTAAAACCTAAACTTGTGGTAAAACCTAGACCAGTAGTAAAGCCAACAAATAATAATAAACCTCAGGTTAAAAAGCAGCCGGCGCAGGAAAAGAAAAACAAGCCTGCTTCAGGTAATAAGAAGAACAATAAGAATAAATAAATCAGTATAATTTTTGAAACCGGTTAAATAATTTATTAACCGGTTTTTTTATGTTATTAAATCTATTTAATACGTAGTAATTTGAGCTTATGAAATTTTCTTTTAAATCTATCTGGCAGGTGATGAAATGTTCAGGACAAGATTTTGTAAATTTTCGTATAACACGCATGAGTGCAGCCCTTGCTTATTACACCATTTTTGCAATTGCACCAATGATTATTCTTATTATTAATGTAAGCACCTTTTTTTACAGGAAACAAGCAACAGTTCAAAACAGTATTTACAGTGAAATAAGGTCTTTTGTTGGTGATGCTGCAGCTTTACAAATACAGGATCTGATTAAAACTGCAACACTTTCCAAGAGCAGTACATTTGCTTCTGTTGTAAGTATAATAGCAATCATAGTTGCCGCTACAGGAATCTTTAGTGAAATACAGGATTCAATAAATATTATCTGGGGGTTAAAAGCAAAACCTAAAAATGGTATTCTTAAAATTTTACTTAACCGCTTACTCAGTTTTTCAATTATTGTAAGTGTAAGTTTTGTGTTGCTGGTTTCATTGCTGGTGAACAGTATATTAGATGTATTATTATCGAGGCTTGAGCACGTTTTTCCGCATATTAAGATAGCTTATATAGGAAACTTTATACTTACATTTATAATCACCACTTACCTGTTTGGTGCCATCTTTAAAATACTTCCTGATGCTAAAATAAAATGGAAAGATGTATTGAAAGGTGCTGTAACAACCTCAATACTTTTTATGCTTGGAAAATTTGCTATCACTTTTTATCTCGGTACAAAAAATATTGGTAATATATATGGCGCTGCAGGTTCGATAGTAATTGTATTACTGTGGGTTTATTATTCTTCAATCATTTTATATTTTGGTGCAGCAGTAACAAAAAACAATGCACAGTTACATGGCAACCGTATTTATCCAAATGATTATGCTGTATGGACAGAGTATGTTGAAAAAGAAAAAACAGGCGCATTACAACAACAAGATACAACAGTACATACTTAAAAAATACTTCGTTTAGTCTTGCTTTCTCTAATCATTTCAGGATAACCTAAACCTCTTTCCAACGCTGAAATTGCCATTGCTATTCTCTTTGTTTTTGTTTGATCTGTTTTAGCACTATCAATCCATTTACTAAAATAATTTCTATGTCCTGCCGCTAATGAATTAAAATATTTTAATGCTGCATGCTCATCATTCAGGCAAGCTAAAAAATCTTCATCTAGTTTTAAAGGTGCATTATCAATTTCTAAAATTGCACTAACCATTGCGCCTTTACGTTTACCAATTCCTTTACGCATGGCTGCATTAATCGCCATAATAAAATTGCCATTACCCATTGGTATTAAAGCAACACTATTTATTTTATAATTATCAAGCCTTCCTTTTACTCTAAAAGATTTTTTATTATTTGATTTAAGTTGTTCTGCAATGTCTGGTGGAATTTCAATGTATGTCCATCCTGTTTTTTCACCCTGATCAGAAAACTTTAGTATAGTGGTAATGAATTTTATCATCAACAAAAATAATTATGGATTTTTTATAGTGATGCGATCATTTGTGGCAAATGTTTTTTATGTATCATCTTAAATCATATAAATTTTTCTTCTTAAAATTGATTGAAAATGCTTTTGATATCTAATTAAAAGATATGGATTTTACCAAATTTTATCTATTTTTTTTTATTGTTTACTCACCTATGTAGCTAAACTTGATTTATGAAGATGAAACTGTTTAAAAATTCAAACAGTTTATTTTTACAAGTATCAGAGACTATTGCTTAATTATAAATAGCAACCTGCTGAAAATCTTCACTGGTTTTTACACCGCGATACATACCTGCGCTGTTAAACAACATTGCAAAATTGCCTTGCGCGTCCACGCCAATCATTCCACCTTCACCCCCAAATGATAACAGCTTTTTATTTACAACTGTATTCATTGCCTCTTCAATACTCATGTTTTTGTATTCCATTAAACAGCTTACATCGTAAGCAGCAACGGTACGAATAAAAATTTCACCATGACCAGTACAACTGATAGCGCAAGTTTTATTATTAGCATAAGTGCCGCAACCAATTAAAGGACTGTCACCAATGCGTCCATATTTTTTATTCGTCATGCCACCGGTACTTGTTGCAGCAGCAATATTTCCATTTTGATCGCAGGCAACAGCGCCAACAGTTCCAAACTTTTTATCACGCATTAATTCTTCCACGCGCTGGTGTGTATGATCGAGCGAATAATTATCAGAATCACGAATTGCTTTCCACTGATCATAACGAAACTGCGAGAAAAAATATTCATCAGCTTCGAGTTTAATGCCTTGCTTAATAGCAAAATCGTTTGCGCCTTTTCCACTTAAAAAAACATGGTTACTGTTACGCATAACTTCTGTTGCCAGCTCAATTGGATTTCGCACATTCCGAACACCGGAAACTGCGCCCGCAGCAAGATCTTTGCCATCCATAACTCCAGCATCCATTTCCTG
>CAXSDU010000085.1:10373-16581 GCA_964236165.1 uncultured Parafilimonas sp.
ACAGAACCTTTGCCGGCATTAAACAAAACATTATCTTCTAAAACAACAATAGCAGCTTTAACCGCATTTACTGCAGTGCCATTTTCTTCCAACACACCAAAACCAGCATTCAATGCAAGTTGCAAACCTTGTATATAAGCCTGCTCAAGTTCCGGCGTCATATCTTCTTTTAAAATTGTACCGGCGCCGCCATGTATAGCCATTGTAAATTTTTGCATGAATATTTTTTAATGAATTGATGAGAAGCCCGAAGAATTAGCATTAATTAATGCTTTGCATTCCTGCAATAATTTTTCTTTATTGATAGCAACCGTTCCAACATCTTCACAAACAATTCCGCCTGCAAGATTAGCAATTTCTGCAGTTAGTAAAACATCTTTTGTAGCAGCATAAACAAGTGATGCAACCGCAATAACTGTATCACCTGCGCCACTTACATCTGCAATGTTTCGCACATGCGCCGGAATTATGTTGTCTGTATTTTCATCATGAATAAAAATACCTTTTTCAGAAAGCGTTATTAAAGAAATTTTATGATGAAGACGATCGTATAATTCTTTATGAATTGTGTTGAGCGAAGCAGATGAAATATCATTCGTTAAAATATTAAGGCCATCTTTTACTTCTTTTAAATTAGGCTTAAATATGTTAACGTTTTTATATTCAAAAAAATTTTTTCGCTTTGGATCAACCGCAGTAATAATATTATTTTCTTTACAAATTTTTATTAAAGCTTGAATAATCGTTGGCGTTAATATGCCTTTATTATAATCTTCAAAAATTGCAACTGCAGGTTTTTCTTTATTGATGTATGCTGAAAAATTTTGCAGTAATTGCGTTTCATCTTCTTCTAAAATATCATTTGTAATTTCTGAATCAAGCCGCAGCATTTGCTGGTTACGGCTCATTACGCGAATTTTATTTGTAGTGATTCGATTCTTACTTCTTATTATACTTTTTGTGTTTATATTATGTTGTTGTAAAAGATTATTTAATGTGTTTGCATCTTCATCATCACCGGTAATAGTAAATAAAGTTGTCTGCGCGCCAAGCGAAATTGTATTTAATGCAACGTTTCCTGCGCCGCCAATTCTTTGCTCACGATGTTGCATGGCAACAACAGGCACAGGTGCTTCCGGCGAGATACGATCAACATTGCCCCACCAATATGTATCAAGCATTACATCACCAATAACTGCAACATGTAATGAAGTAAAATCAGTAAAAAGATTTTCAAAATTCATCATACAAAATTTCTATGATTTTTTTGTGCTGATGGCAATGAAATACAAAGGAATACCAAGCACCATAATTCCCAAACCCCCCAGCGAATATGTTGGGGAAGTATATACCAAACCAATACAAAATGCCAATGCTAAAATTATATATATGGCTGGCAAAACCGGGTAGCCAAACGCTTTATATGGTCTTGGAATATCAGGACGCTTTTTGCGTAACACAAAAATGCCGATTAACGTTAGCACATAAAATATTACTACCACAAATGAGATCATGGTAAGCAGATCGCCATACTTGCCACTTAAACATAGTAAACAGGCAACTGCACATTGAATCCATAATGCATAAGCAGGTACAGAAAATTTATTCAGTGTTCCTGTTTTTTTAAAGAACAAGCCATCTTTTGCCATTGTATAATATACACGTGCACCGGCTAATATTAAGCCATTGTTACAACCAAAAGTGGAGACCATTATCATCACCGCAATTACAATAGTTCCCACACTTCCGAAAATATTATTTGCTGCGGCAATAGCAACACGATCGTTTTGTGCAAATGCAATATTATTTAATGGCAAAGCATATAAATACATTAAGTTGGCTAATACATAAATAACAGTAACTATTAATGTTCCTAAAAACAAACTCAAACCAATATTGCGTTGCGGATTTTTTATTTCGCCTGCAATAAACGTTACGTTATTCCATGCATCGCTGCTAAAAATAGAACCTACCATTGAAACAGCAATTGCACCAATTAAAACACTAAAACCAATCGGTTGCCAGCCTGATGCATTTAATGTGCCGGTTACATCCATTGAGCCTTTATCCTGCGCAGGAATAAAACCTGTTTGCCAGTTTTGATGCCAGAAGTTTTGCTTCACCAATAAAAATCCAAACACAATTAAACCCAACAATGAAATAAGTTTTGCAGATGTGAATGTTGTTTGAATAATTTTTCCGCCTTTAATGCCTTTTGTATTTGTATATGTAAGAAAAATAATGAGAATGATTGCAACAATTTGTGCAGCAGAAACTTTTAAAAATCCCAGCGTAAGTACAATATGATTTTCGCTAACTGAAGGAATAAGATAGGCAGCAAATTTGCTGAACGCAACACCAACTGCAGCAATGGTTGCAGTTTGAATAACAGCAAACAAACTCCATCCATATAAAAAACCTGCCAGCGGATTAAATGCTTCTTTCAGATAAACATATTGTCCGCCGGCTTTGGGATACATGCTGCTTAATTCGCCATAACTTATAGCAGCGGTAATCGTCATAAAACCCGTTATCAGCCAAACAATAATTAACCATCCTGCGCTGCCAACATTGCGCGTAATATCTGCGCTCACAATAAAAATTCCTGATCCAATCATGCTACCGGCAACAATCATAGTGGCATCAACCAAACCAAGTGTAGGTTTAAAATGTGTTTCGGCTTCATTCATAATTATAAAAAATCCCGCTTGTACGGGATTTGAAGATAGTAATATAAAAATGAATTATGTGTAAGCGTAATTTTATTTTTTCTGTGATTTTTTAAAATCTTCATTCAGATTATTAACAATATCTGATGTGATATCTCTTACTGAATCTTTATAATAAATTACATTATCATCACTGCTGGTTGCAAAAACATACGCATATCCTTTTTGAATGCTGTAAGATTTTAAAAAGTCCTGAATTTTATTTTTAAGGTCAAGCATTTTTTGCATGTATTCTCCCTGAAATTCCTGGCTTAAACTCTGCTGTTGCTGATCATACATATTTTGCATGCGGGCAAGATCTTCCTGCATCTGGCTTTGTTCTGTTTGAGACATACTTGCACCACGCTTATTATAATCATTCACCTTAGTTGTATAATCGCCTCTTATCTTATCTAATTTCGATTCCATTGCATCCTTTTTTACACTTAAAAGATTGCGTGTATCTTTTGCATATTGATAATATTTTTCAAGCGAATCCATATCAAAATATGCAAGTTTAATATGGTTTAAAGATGTGTCTGTTGTTTTTACAACTTTAGGTGATTGAGGCTTGGAATAAAAAGAGTAATATAAAAATCCCAATGCTATAAAAAGAACAATATTTATTATAAGTAAAACTTTGTTCATACCGTGAATTTAAAAGCGGTGAAGTTAGAAGGAAACACAGGAATAAAATTGTTAAAAGCACATTCTTTAAGAGTGGTATTTGTTTAAACTATTATTAAGAAATCGTTATTTACGTTTAGCAAAACCATATCTGTTTTTATTGCTTCACGCATCAGTTTTATGATTGCAGGTTCATTAATTTTTTCAGGGCTACTATTATATTTTGTAAAAGATTTGTTTGTTGTATCGCGCGTAAGATAAAGGAACACCAAACGATATTTTTTTTGCAATAAGCGGATAAATTTTCAAGAATTATTTGCAGCTATATATCCGTAATTATTCTTTGATCTTCAGGCAATCTTTCAAACAGCCGAAAGAGCATTTTTGCAAACGATAAATTTAAATGCGAAAAGTTTATGAAATAAAAACTATAATTTAAAGTGCCCTCATAGTTGGCATCTTTTCTTTTTTGGCAAATATTGCTGTGTCTTTAAAGTAATCTGATAAGCTGATAATTTTTCCTTCTTCATTAAAAACAATATCTGTTATTACACGGTTAGTATAATTTTCGCAACCATACATCTTACCAATTGAATCACAAATATGTATGCAACGGTTTTTATCAACAGGTAAAATATCTATAATATCCCAATGTACATATTCGTACCTGCCAAATAATGCTCTAAACAATGCTTTTATACGTGAAAGTCCGGTGATAGAAGGAGAAGGAGGTATCCATATTGTGCTTTCTTCTATAAACCATTCGGTAACCCGTTCTGGAGAATTAGACTCCATATCTGCCATAAATGCCAGAATCTTCTCTTTCATTAAATAATAAACGTTTTATTATAGTTATCAGATTTTTAATAACAGAAAGATAGTTAATTTAAAAACTCAGATAACTTTTTTAGATGTCTTTTTATTTAATGAGAAAAAAGATATGTCCTAAGCATATTAGTTGTAATAATAATTATACAAAGCATTCAGCTTAACCGGATTTACAGTGTATTGGTTAAATGCACTTTTGTCATTTGCAAATACTGATTTTGCAATTGATGTATATAATGTATTTGTGGATTGAGGCGTTTGTCATCTCTGTACCAAATATCCATGCGGCTGAAATCATCGGGGTTTTTTATCAGCATTCTAAATGAATCTTTTTTATATTTTACAGAACCATCTGGCATATCTTCTCTTGCAAATTTCAGATTTTTCATGGCTTCATCATTTATCGGAATCGGGTAAAGATTTTCTGTTTCAAACCAAAAATCCTGCACTTCTGTTGCAAGACAAACCTGCTTTTCATCTCCGTTAAGATTGGTTACTTCACCCTGCCACATTTTTCCTTCAAAATCGCCCATTAAATAATCACCCATTTTAATTTCACTAAATTTTATCATACAGCTTTTTTTAATTGTAAAAGATAAAAATAATTTTTACAAACAATAAGAATAAATTTTTTTAATAACATATTTATGGTTTATGATAAACGCACAATATTTTCATTATTGCGGTGAATATATGTTTTTACAAGATTTCTTATTATTTCGTTTTCCGGATAAACTGTCAAATAATTTTTAAGCTGTAATGTTTCGTATTCTGAATGATCATTAGGCAGCAAACCCATTCCGTAAAACTTTCCGTTTTCAATAAGCACACAACTTTTTTTATTGCCTGTAATGGGCGGCTCAACAATGGCAAACGTTCCAAGGTTTTTTTGCATGAATGCAATAGCATTCAAAACAAATTCATTATAAATTTCCGGCACAATATCTTTTGGTATTAATGATTGCTTTTCTAAAAAACAAAGCGCCGGATGCAGGTTAAAATCTTTTACCAGTTTCCATAAAGCCTGGTGGGCATCATTCAATAAACTAAAGCTGGCAATGGGTTCTGAATGTTTACTTTTTTTATCAATCGCTAAACGTTTGTAACCTGCAGAATCTTCAAACAAATAAATTCCATAAAACTGTTCTGCTCTTTTCTGGCTAAAATTATATTCCGGCCAATATTTTTTTATTTCAATACTTTCTAAAATAAACGCGGTAAATTCTGTAGGGCATTCTGTAAAACTTATCGTATAAATATTGCGTAAAAAGTCCTGCCTTTTTTTTCCGGTATTTAAACCGGTAAAATGGCTAAGCACTCTTTTCTTTAAACACTTTGCTTTTCCCACATAAATTATTTTCCCTTTAGCATTATGAAAATAATAAACGCCGGGTACATACGGAAGTTTGTCAACATTTTCTTTTGATAAATTAGGTGGTAATATCTGCTCATGATTTTCTTTTTTCAGAAAATCTTTTATCAGCTTTTCGCCGCCTTCACATAAAATTTTTTCAAACAATATTGTAGTTGCATCAGCATCGCCACCGGCACGATGACGATCAACAACAGGAATATCAAAAGTTTTACATAAATGTCCTAAACCATATTTTAATAAACCGGGAAATGCTTTGCGGCTAAGTTTAAGCGTACATAATTTTTTTGGCAGCCAGTAATAACCGCACTCCATTAAATGATAACGAATAAAACTGTAATCAAAATTTACGTTGTGCGCAATAAAAATCCGGTTGTTTAATAAGTTAAAAATGCGCGCTGCAACTTCAGAAAAATCCGGCGCGGTTTCTACAATTTCATTTGTAATTCCCGTTAAGTAAGAAATATATTTTGGAATGATGATGCGCGGGTTTATCAGTGTTACATAACGTTCTTCAATTTCTTTTCCGTTATGCAAAACAATTGCAATTTCCGTGATACCATTTTTATCAGGATGACTGCCGGTAGTTTCTATATCTACAATTGCGTACACGCTACAAAGTAAAGCCTATCCTAAATCCTTTCCAAAGGAAAGGACTTTTAGAATCAAATAT
>CAXSDU010000086.1:0-298 GCA_964236165.1 uncultured Parafilimonas sp.
AGTTTGATAAACGCCCGCAGAAAATCCACCAGCAACATGCGAGTATTGTGAAATAAGATCCCGTTGCAAATTAAAATAAGTTGCATGCTCATCATTAGTGCCATCCCGCAGATCAGGATTTATTGTACTATAGCCAACAGAAGCATCTATAAAACTATTTTTTATATTATATTTTGTGTACATAATGCCTGCACCAAACGCCGGGCTTCTTTCTTTCTGTACTAAAATAACTGCCTGCAGATTTTGTGCAGCACCTAATAAATTTACATCACCAATTTTGCCTTTAAATTTTCCGGGG
>CAXSDU010000086.1:308-4018 GCA_964236165.1 uncultured Parafilimonas sp.
TTATTTACTTCACCATTAAAACTAAAAAGATCTTTAGTAATTACATATACATCTACAGAATCTTCAGAACCATCAATTGGTTTTACCAGTAACCTTGCATCCTGAATGTAGTCGAGCGAACGCAAATAACGTTCATTATCTGCAAGCTGATAAGGTATAAGCTTTGTATTTTCTTTTATAAATAATGCATCCCGCAATGCCCACTCACGTGTATTTTTATGAAATTTATTTAAAAGCCTTGTGCCGGAATAATTAATAGATTTAGCAGTATCTGTAAACGTTTTTTCAAAACCGTACTGATTGATAAAAATGTTCCTGATTGTTTTTCCTTCAAAAGGCAAAAAAGCATCTTCACTTTTTGTTGTAAGTAAACCCTGTCTTGTATTGGTATCAGAACTATTTCTTTTTATAAATCCTAAAGCGTAGTGAAATATATTATTTCTTTTTACTTCATGCAAAGTATCTTTTAATTGTGCAGAAGCACGGGAAAAAACAAACAGCAGGCAAATAAAAGTCAGTAATTTAAAAATGTATTTCACTTAAATGCAATGCTACATAAAGCACACCAAATTATTCAATCAGCTTATTCAATAATTGAATAAAATTTTTTCTATCTATCATCTTTGCACCCATGGATTGTAGATGCTGTGTATAAACCTGGCAATCGATAAGCTGTACACTTTCATTTCTTAAATGTTCAACAAATTTTATAAAGGCAAACTTACTTGCGTTAGGCACTATGCTAAACATACTTTCACCAAAAAAAACTTTTCCTAACCGTATACCGTATAAGCCACCAGCAAGATTATTATTTTGCCATGCTTCTGCGCTAAAAGCAAATTTTTTTTTATATAAATTGATATATTCTTTTTCAACATCATTTGTAATCCATGTTTCATCTTGGTTAGCACGATTAACATTTTTGCACTGATGAATTACATTTTCAAATGCCATATTTATTTTAAATTGAAACTGTTCTTTTTTTATAACCTGTTGCATGCTCTTACTTATTTTTAAATCTGCAGGAAATAAAACAAACCGTGGATCCGGAGACCACCACAAAGGAATCTCATCTGTAAACCATGGAAATATTCCATGCTTATATGCAAGCAATAAACGTTCTGAGCTTAAATCTCCGCCTATTGCCAGCAAGCCATCTTCCGTAGCTTCGTTAACAGGCGGAAACCATAATTCTTTATCAAGAATAAATACTGACATTTAACATTAAAATACTGCAATTTAGCGGGAGAGAGGAAGATGTTTTTTAACGCTCAATTATTTCTTCTATCGTTGCATTTATACCGCGTTCAGCAATGGCTTCGCGCATAGGTTTTAAACTATCGTAGTCGCCTTGTTTAACTGCATACTTACCGTGATAATGTATAATGTATGCGCATTGTTCAGCTTGCTCAGCAGAATGACCGCAAATTTTAACCAGCGTTTCAATTACCCACTCAAAACTATTCACATCATCATTCCACACAATTAAATTAAACGGATAAATAATATCAACAAGTTCATCTTCCATAACGTCTTCTTCAATTTCCGTTCGTGTTGCTGCATTAACTTTCATATTACAAAGATAATACCTATACTATTTATATAAAACGGCTTTAACCATCCTGTTTTTTTGTTGCAGATCTTTTTTTATTTCTATTGATTTAAAACTTTTTTTTTGCAAAAGCTTTTCAATATTGTTTGCATAATTTTCATGTATCTCGATGTATAAAACACCGTTTTGTTTTAAGTGTAGAAGCGAAAAATTGCTTATTACATCATAAAATAAAAATGGATTTTCATCCGGCACAAATAACGCAAGATGCGGCTCATAAGAAATAACATTTGCGTGCATTTCTGCTAATTCTTTTTTTGGAATATAAGGTGGGTTACTAACGATAATATCAAATAACGGAAGATTATTATTGTTTTGATATTCAAAAATATTTGCTTTAAAAAAATTTATCTCAGTGTTATTTTGTTGTGCATTTAACAGGGCAATTTGTAAAGCTGACTCGCTTATATCAAATGCATACAAATTCGCGTTGACGATTTTTTTCTTTAACGCGATTGCAATACATCCGCTACCAGTGCCAATATCTAAAATAGTTAATGGTGAATAGCTTATGGTTAATGCGAGATTATCTGTAACATCCTGAATAATCCACTCAACCAATTCTTCTGTTTCAGGTCTTGGAATTAAAACATTCTCATCAACAAAAAATTTGATTCCTGCAAACCAGGCTTCATGTAAAACATACTGAAGCGGTGTATTTTCGTTTAATTGTTTTTGATACTCCTGTAAAATATCTATTTGTGTTTTGTTTAATATCTGTTGCTTATTTAAAATCCTGTCAGTTTTTTTTAAGCCTGAAATTTTTTCTATTATTAGTTCTGCAATACTTGCAGCTTCTTTATCATCATAAATTTTTATGAGATATTTTTTCGTAAGGTAATAAGCTTCATTAATTGTCACGCTGCAAAGTAACTACGTTTAATTATTTTTGATTGATGTATGAAGAACATTCATATTTTATTAAGCGATGCCTGCAGCTTGCGAAATTAGGAGCAGGACATGTTGCGCCAAATCCACTGGTTGGAGCCGTGCTTGTACATAATAATAAGATCATTGGTGAAGGCTACCATAAAAAATATGGCGAAGCACATGCTGAAGTAAACTGTATTAATGCGGTTAAGCAGGAACATAAATATTTAATACCAGAATCTGTTTTATATGTTTCACTTGAACCTTGCACGCATTATGGAAAAACGCCACCTTGCGCTGATTTAATTATTCATAATAAAATTTTAAAAGTTATTATTGGATGTAAGGATGTTTATACAGAAGTAAACGGAAAAGGCATTGAAAAATTAAAACAAAGTGGAGCTGAAGTTATACCTGGCGTACTTGAAAAAGAATGTATGGATTTAAACAAAAATTTCTTTACATACCAATCTTTTAAAAGACCTTATATAATTTTAAAATGGGCACAAACCGCTGATAATAAAATTGGAAATAAAAATGATGAGCGACTTTTAATAAGTGGCTTTGTTACAAAAAGGTTGGCGCATAAATGGCGATCTGAAACAACAGGAATTTTAATTGGAACGAATACAGCACGCATGGATGATCCTGAATTAACCAATCGCTTGTGGAGCGGAAATTCGCCGGTTCGTTTGGTTATTGATCTGGATTTAAAGTTATCATTTGATTTAAAAATTTTTAATCATGATGCGCCAACAATAATCTTTAATCTTTATAAAAAATCTGAGTTGTTTGATGAGCCTTTAAAAAATCAGGTTTATTATTATAAAATATCTGAACTAAGTAAAACGGTTGAACAAATTGTAAGTGCATGTTATGAATTAAAAATTCAAAGTATTTTAATTGAAGGCGGCAAAAAATTATTACAATCATTTATTGATAAAAATTTATGGGATGAAGCAAGAATAATTACGAACACAAAAATGATTGCAGGAAATGGAATTGATGCGCCCGGAATTTCAAAAGCTCAACTGCAAAAACAAATGTTTTTAGATAATGATTCAATATGCATTTATAAACGTTTATAGTTTTCCTATAATTAATATTATGTTAAGTAGCACGCACAGGGCTTAATACAAAGAAAAAATAATACAGCTTGGCTTCTTTTAGACCAAAGGAACTAAGACGCTGTTTATTGTATATTTAGAGGGAGAACTTTAAAAGTAAA
>CAXSDU010000086.1:4028-16192 GCA_964236165.1 uncultured Parafilimonas sp.
TTAAGACCTGCATTAATAAAAAGAGCAGAGCAATCCATAAAAGATGATGGCTTTGCAAGCATGCGGCATGTATTTGATAAAGAAATTATTGAAGCAAATAAAAATCGAAAAGAAAAGATTGAATTTAATATTAACGAAGACAGAACAAGATTAAGCTCTGTTTCTGCATTATTTATTAAAAATGGCAGAAATGTAAGAGAATTATTTATAGATAAGGCTGATGAAATAAATAATTATCATGTTTTAAGAAATCCAAATTATTATTTCTTATTAATTCAAAAAATCACCTTAATAATAGCTATATTAATATCATGCGCTTCTGTATATATTACTAAGAAAAATTATGAATTAAGTAAAGCTACTTCGATAAAACAAGATACGTTAGAACTTCAAACCAAAGATTTACAAGCATTAAAATTGCAAGTACAATCAATAGAATTTCAATTGACAAAATCCGATACCAGACAAAAGAAATAAACATTTTAATGTATCGCCACAAAACATTTTGTAAACCTGTCTTTAAATAACTTGCTTAATTGCTACACTGTTTAAATTTTAAACGGAGAGAAAATTTGCAATTTTCATTTTAATACATTTTCCCTTTAATACAATTTTTTCTTTGTCCGCCCTGCTCTTCATTCAGCTCTCACAAAACCCTTTGAAAGAAATATAGGATTTTGCTCCGCCTCAAAGCCGCTACTTTCGCTTAGCAACATAATATTGTGTTATCGTCGTTTTGAATATGCGTTGCCTTACCAAGTAAATAGTATATAATTTTACTTGATTAATCTTTTTGCGCAAATTCACTCAACAAAAAAGCCGCTAAAGTTTTAGCGGCTTTTTTATAAGAAAATATTTTATTGATATGTGTTATGTTCAGCATCGTACTTTTTATATAACGCATCAAATTTGTCGTAATCTTTATTGTTGCCGTTTACTTTAGTTTGATCTCTTTCCCAATAATTAATATTAGCAAGATAATCTACGGTACGGTTAAGGCTTGAGTTTTCTACTTTGCTTCTGCCGGTTTTTACTTTTAAACTATTATACGCTTTTTCTAACCACTGAGATGATGTATCAGCGTAAGCTAATTCTTGTTTTTCAATTGCAGCGCGTTTAGTTTTTAGTGCCGCACCTTCACCGGTATTTGCATGATACTTATCATCCAGATCGCTGTAAATAGCATAGTAAATAACACCTGTATTAAATGCATACAAGCCATTAGAACTATCAAGTTCATAAGACTTTGCAAAAGCTTGTGCCGCTGCTAATTTTATATTCACCTTTTGTGTGCTGTCTAACTTATCTAATTGTGCTTTATCAGTGGTTGCTAATGCTTCACCATAACTTGAATATTTTTGTACATTCATATTACCTGCAGCAACATCTTTTTGGTACTGTTCAAGTAATTTTGGCAAATCGGCATTTTGCGTAAGATCACCCATTTCAAATTGCGTCCAGGTAGCATTATCGTTTGGATATAATTCTTTTGCTTCAGCTAAATACTTTTTAAAATTTGCATCATCTTTTTTATCAGAATAATATTGAATGAGATATTTATAAATGTCTTCATAATCTGCTCCCGCAATTCTTATATCCGCTAACATGGAATAATATTTTACTGCGGAATCTGCCATCTGTGAATTTTGTGCTGAGTAACCAGTGTACAATACAGTTACTGTATCAACGGATCCACTGTTTGAACTAAGTTTATTTGCTAATAAAAACTCACCTAACTTTTCAGCCTCAGAAAAATATTTAAAAGCATTTTTCCAATCTTTACTTTGAAAAGCACTTTTGCCCTTATTAAAAGTGCCTGTATAAAGATTTCCTACACCAACTGCAAAACTTTGGTCTTTCATTTGTTTAAGCGTTGGATCAAGTGCTTCATATTTATTTAAAGCATCTGTTGCCTGATCTTGCGCATCAGGATATTTCGGGCTTAATGCAGAATCAACATACAACTGACTGTAAACTTCTAATTTCCATAAGTAAGCTGTTGTTTTATCTTTATCTTTCAACTTAGTATTTTCAAGCCATTTATCAACCTGATCTTTTGCTTTCTCCCATTGTTTTTGTGTTGCATATAACTGAATTACTGCTTCATCCTGTGCATTTAAATAAACTATACTAAAAATGAGCGCAATTGTTAGAAGTACTTTTTTCATGTTATAACTTGTTTGATTTTATAATTACCAATGCTTAATAAATATAAATTAAAAATGTTTACTCATCTATTCTGTTGCAGGAATATCCGCCGGAGCTTCACCTGAATTTTCATCAACAATATCTTCCTGAATTTTTTCTGCTTCATCCATTTTTGAAATCGCTGCAATTTCATCACCGCCATCTAACCTTATTAATATTACACCTTGCGTTGCTCTGCCTGATTCTTTAATTTTAAAAACTGAAGTTCTTAAAATAATTCCCGACTTGCATGTAATAAGTAAGTCTTCATTTTCCTGCACCGCAAGCATACCAATAAGGCTGCCGGTTTTTTCTGTTACATTGATTGTTTTTACACCTTTGCCTCCGCGGTTTGTAATTCTGTATTCATCAATTTGGGTACGTTTTCCAAACCCTTTCTCGCTAACAACCAAAACCGTTTTTTTCTCCTCCTTTCCGACACATATCATGCCAATCACTTCATCATTTTTATCATCTACTTCAATGCCTCCAACACCAATGGCACCGCGCCCTGTGGCTCTTACCTTACTTTCCGGAAAACGAATTGCCCGGCCGCTTTTTACTGCCATCATAATCTCACAATTTCCATCTGTAAGCATTGCTTCCAGTAATTCATCTCCTTCCAAAATATTAATAGCATTTACACCTGTTGAACGTGGGCGGCTAAAATCTTCAAGCGATGTTTTCTTAATAACACCTTTTTTAGTACATAAAACAATATTATGTGTGGTTACAAAATCTTTATCATCAAGGTTTTTTACATTGATGATTGCTTTTATTTTATCACCCGGAATAAGCTGCACCATGTTTTGTATAGCTCTGCCTTTACCCTGCTTCTCCCCTTCCGGAATCTCATAAACTTTTAGCCAGTAACATCTTCCCTGCTGTGTAAAAAATAACATTGCATCGTGCGTTGATGCAACAAATAAATGTTCTACAAAATCTTCATCTCTTGTTTTACTACCAATAGAACCTCGTCCGCCACGGCGTTGCTGCCGATATTCAGAAGCTTTTGTTCTTTTAATATAACCTAAGTGCGATATAGTAATAACAACATCTTCTTTTTCTATAAGATCTTCAATACGCATTTCATCTGCTAAAAATTGAATTTCTGTTTTGCGTGGTACACTAAATTTTTCTTTTACTTCAAATAATTCTTTCTTTATAAGATCGTAACGAAGTTCTTCACTTGCGAGTAATTCTTCTATGCTTGCAATCAATTTTTGTAACTCTTCATATTCTGCTTTAATCTTATCTCTTTCCATGCCGGTAAGGCGTTGAAGGCGCAATTCCAAAATTGCTTTCGCCTGAATTTCATCAATGCCCCAACCAGCATTTATTAAATTATCTTTTGCTATATCTGGTGTTGATGAACTTCTTATTAAACGAATTACTTCATCGAGGTGATCGAGCGCTATAAGATATCCATTTAAAATATGTGCTCTTTCTTGCGCTTTACGTAATTCAAAATTGGCGCGGCGAATTACCACTTCCATTCTGAACTCGATAAATTCACTAATGAGTTCTCTTACATTAAGAATTTTTGGCCTGCCTTTACTTAACGCAACATTGTTTATGCCGTAGCTTGTTTGCAGTTCTGTGAATTTGTATAATTGATTAACAATAACACTTGAAACAGCGTCACGTTTTAAATCAACTACTATGCGTGTTCCTTCTTTATTATTGCTTTCATTATTTACATGTACAATGCCTTCGATTGTTTTATCATTAACCAGTTGTCCAATTCTATCCGTTAAAGCATCACGACTAACCTGGTACGGAACTTCTGTTATTACAATTTGTTCGCGACCGCTTGGTTTTGTATCAATGTGGCATTTGCCGCGCAACACTACTCTTCCTCTTCCTGTTAGCATTCCTTGCTGCACACCTTCCATTCCATAGATTACACCATGCGTTGGAAAATCAGGTGCTTTTATAAACTTCATCAGTTCTTCTGCAGTAATTTCTTTATTATCAATATATGCAACGCAACCATCAATTACTTCTCCTAAATTATGCGGCATCATGTTGGTCGCCATACCAACGGCAATTCCACTTGAGCCGTTTACCAACAGTTGCGGAACGCGTGTTGGCAACACAACAGGTTCCTGTAAAGAATCATCAAAGTTTAATTGAAAATCTACTGTATCTTTTTCGATATCATCCAGCATGCTTTCGGCAAGGCGTTGAAATCGTGCTTCAGTATATCGCATTGCCGCAGGCGGATCTCCATCAGGGCTTCCGAAATTTCCCTGTTTATCAATCAGCGGATGATTGATATTCCATTCTTGCCCCATGCGCACCAATGCATCATATACTGCAGTATCGCCATGCGGATGATATTTACCGAGCACCTCTCCTACAATACGTGCGCATTTTTTATAAGGACGATTAAAATTCATACCCAGTTCCCGCATCGCAAAAAGTATTCTGCGATGTACAGGTTTAAATCCATCACGAATATCCGGTAAAGCGCGCCCAACAATAACCGACATTGAGTAATCAATGTAATTGGTTTTCATTTGCTCTTCAATATTTACCTGTATTATTCTGTCACTGTCTGAAGTTTCCGGCGGGAGTTTATTTTCTTCTTCCATTCGTTATTTTAGAGATATAATTCTGAACAATTTTTTGAGTGGGCAAACTTAATCTTTTAAGCCTGCATTATCGCTTTATTTAATGTGTTTTTATACATGAATTTGTTAAGAAGTTTGTCTTTAAAAAGCTATTTTTTATACTTCATTTAAATACAAATTTTGTAGTTAATGCTCAAAACGCAAACTTGTATCTTTCAAAAAAAACATAAGAAATATGAGCATATTTTCTAAAATTATTTCCGGAGAAATTTCATCTTATAAAATTGCAGAAGACGAAAAATTTTTTGCTTTTCTTGATATTTTTCCTTTGGTTGAAGGACATGTTTTAGTAGTGCCTAAAACAGATATAAATAATATGTTTGATCTGGATGAAAAATTCTTAAGTGCTTTACTTGTTTTTGCGAAACCGATTGCAAAAGCAATTGAAAAATCTTTTAAATGCAACCGTTGCGGAATGGCAGTAATTGGTCTTGAAGTGCCGCATGCGCATTTGCATCTTGTGCCAATTAATTCAGCAGATGATTTAAATTTTACAAGAGGAAAATTAAAGTTAAGCGATGATGATTTGAAAGATGCGCAACAAAAAATTCTTAATAATTTGAAGGATAAATATTGATAGAATGAATAAATACAATTAATTAACTTACTCGTTTAGGATTTTGTGTAACAAAATCTTTCCAGCCTTTAATTGTTTTCGTACTTAAATTTATAGGTGATGACGTTGAGTAATGATGACATATTGCAACTGCCAGCGCATCAGTTGCATCAAAAAAATGCGGCTTTTCCTCAAAGCGAATTATATTTTGCAGCATTTTAAAAACCTGTTCTTTAGTTGCATTTCCATTACCGGTTACAGATTGCTTTATTTTTTTTGGTGAGTATTCCGTTACAGGAATTTTAGCCTGCATCGCTGCTGCAATTGCCACACCTTGCGCCCTGCCCAGCTTTAGCATACTTTGTACGTTTTTTCCAAAGAATGGTGCTTCGATAGCAAACATGTTTGGTTCATACATTTGTATAAGACTATAAACTTTTGAATGAATTATTTCTAGGCGCTGGTAAGTATCTTTAAAAGAACTCAATTTTAAAACATCCATCTTTTTTAACTCAATGCTGCTTCCGTTAGTTGTAACAATTGCATAACCCATAATTACCGTTCCCGGATCAATGCCTAAAATAACATGCGAGGCGGTTTTCATTACATGTGAAAATACTATTTCTTTTTACCCCAGTTATTTTCCATATCATCATAATTTTTTTTAGATACGGTTGATTTCTTTTTTGTATGTGATGTTCCTTCATTTTTTTTAGCATTAATGTTATTTACCAAAGAGTTCTTTACACCCAATTTATTTTTTTTAGTTGATTTTTTAGCAGCCTTTGAAGCACTTTTCTTAACTGATTTTTTTACAACTTTTTTTGTTGATGCTTTTGCCATATATAAATGTTTTAGGTTATTTTGATGGTGGAACAACTTTTACTTCATGCTCTGTTGATTCTTTTTGCTGTAAAGTTTGTTTCCCCATCTCAACTTCCACTTGTTTTGTAGTAACAGCGTATTCGCTCGGATGAATTTCCGAGCCATATTTTATCGCATACGCTTTTGTAAACTCAGCACCAAAATATAGAATAATAGCAGAGTAATAAACCCACAGTAGCAAAATTACAAGTGAACCTGCCGTTCCGTAAGTAGTACCAACATTACTTTTACTTATATAAAAAGTTATTCCAAATTTTCCAAGCATAAATAATATAGATGTTGTAATTGCACCAGCAAGAACATCTTTCCATTTTATTTTTGCATCAGGTAAAACTTTAAAAATTACTGCAAAAATCAAAGATGAAATGCCAAGTGTTAATACAATATTTACCATGTAAAAAACAACAACTGTTATATCCGGAAAAGTTTGTTTAAGTTTTGCATTTAAACCTTCTATTATAGCAGAAATGCCCAATGAAACTAATAATAAAAAACCAAGGCTTATAATTATGGAAAAAGAAAGAAAACGATTTTGCAGCATTTTAAGCCAGCCGCGCTTAGGTTTTGGCTTTACTCCCCAGATTTTATTTATTGAATCCTGCATATCGCCAAATACAGATGTTGCGCCAAGTATTAAAGTAATAATTCCTATAACTGCAGCAATTTTTCCTTTACCGCCGATTGCTGAACTTTTAATAATCTGCTCTGTTTGTGTTGCTGCTTCTTTGCCAACAAATTTATTTAACTGATCAACTATCTGATGCTGCGCATTTGCATTACCACCTAAAAAAATTCCACATAAAGCAATAATAACAATCAGCAACGGACCCATTGAAAAAACAGTATAGTATGCAAGCGAACCGCTTAGTTTTGTCACATTGTCCTGGCTAAATCCGGAAAAAGAATTTTTCAAAATTTCCCAAATGCCTTTAAATGATATTTTTTTTTTCATTGGTATTCTATATGCAAAAAATTTACCACAAAAAAAATGTTGGTTTATACAATTGCCTGTAATCTGAATTTTTGTAATTGATTTAATCAATATTTATAAACCTGCATGAGAACTATATAAAAGAAATCAGGTTAATTAAATAATAAAAAAGCTGCACTATATGCAGCTTTTTGTTGTGGATATTCTTCCTTAAAAGATTAATATTTCCACCGTACAAATGCTTCCATTGCGGCATAACGTGTTAATCCTAACGTTGCAAAAAAGCTTGCTGTATTAGCATTTCTTTCTTCAGCACGCTGCCAAAATTCCCTATTATCACTTCCCTGAAAAGGCACCATATCTTTTTGACTTTGATGAATAAAAATGCCGTAACGCTTTTTCATCACCTGTTCAGGGCTCATTGGAATTGCCATTTCAATATCTTCAATATTCCATTCCTGCCATGCGCCTTTATATAACCAAAGCCAACAATTATTTATCCATTTATCGCCTGATTCTTTACAAAATTTTAAAGCAGCACTTACAATATTAAAGCAGATAAGATGTGTGCCGTGCGGATCTGCAAAATCGCCTGCACAATAAATTTGATGTGGCTGCAGCTTGCGTAATAAATCAACTGTTATATCAACATCTTCCTGGCTCATTGGCTTTTTATCAATGGCACCAGTTTCATAAAAAGGAAGATTTTGAAAATGAATTTGATTATCATTTAAACCAACATAACGGCATGTTGCTTTGGCTTCGCAGCGCCGTATTAAACCTTTTATTTCTCTTATTTCATTTGTATCTCTTTGATTAGATTTTTTTGATGCAAGAAATGTTCTTGCATCTTCTAATATCTTATGACTTTTTACATTATCCATTTCAAACAATTCTTCAAAGCCAACCGCAAAATCAATAAACCTTGTTACAAATTCATCTGTTACAGCAATGTTACCGCTGGTTTGATAAGCCACATGTACTTCATGTCCCTGATCGTGCAAACGCATAAATGTTCCGCCCATACTTATAATATCATCATCAGGATGCGGAGAAAAAATTAAGCAACGTTTTGGATAAGGTTCGCTGCGTTCAGGATGAGCGGGAATAAATGAATTTGGTTTTCCGCCAGGCCATCCGGTTATACTATCACGCAATAAATAATATACCTGCAAATTCATTTCATACGCCTCGCCTTTTTCTGCCAGTAATTCCGAAAGCCCATTTTCGCGATAATCATCATTCGTTAAACTTAAAACCGGTTTATTTAATTTTAATGCCATATTAATTACGGCACGTTTAATCATTTTTGAAGTCCATTCAATTTCGCCGGTAAGCCATGGTGTTTTAAATCTTGTAAGTTCTGTAGCAGCGTTTTTATCAAGCACAAAAGTGCAGTTATTATGTTGCTGCAAAATACTAGCCGGCACCTGTTCTGTAACATCGTCTTCTATTGCTTTTGCAACGATGTTTGCTTTTTGTCCCCAAGCCATTAGTAGAATGCGTTTCGATTTCATAATTGTGCTTATGCCCATTGTTATTGCAAGGCGCGGCACTTTTGAAATACTGTCAAACTCTCTTGCATTTGCGTTGCGTGTATTGTTATCAAGATTGGTAAGTCTTGTTTTTGAATAGCGGCTTGATCCTGGTTCATTAAAACCTATGTGGCCGTTGCTGCCAATGCCAAGAACCTGCAGATCAATTCCGCCTGCTTCTTCAATCATTAATTCATATTTAGCACAATGTTCTTTTATCCGATCTTTTGGTAAAGCGCCATTTGGAATATGAATATTTTCTGGATTGATATCAACATACTTAAATAAATGACGTTGCATAAAAGTATAATAACTCTGCACGGCATCTTTTTCAACCGGATAATATTCATCAAGATTAAAACTGATTACATTTTTAAAACTTAAATTTTCTTCCTGATGCAACCTTACCAATTCTGCATATAAAGTAATAGGTGTTGAACCCGTTGCAAGCCCTAAAATACAATGCTCATTTTTTTCCTGTTTTTCATTAATGAGCTTAGCTATTTCTGCAGCAACGTATTTTGAACCTTCTTTTGAATTGGCAAAAATTTCAACCGGTATTTTTTCAAATGAATCAACCATAAATTTTTAGTTTGATATTTTTAAAGTTACTCTCCTTTATTAATTCCTTTTGTATTATAACGCACGTTCCAGAGATTGTATCGTTTATATTGTTGCGGTAAGCGATTTTTAAAATCATCCCAATTCCTATTTTCTTTCGGGCTCCATAAAACTTCACTCAAAGCATCAAGCCGCGGAAAAATCATGTACTCAACTTTTGCAGGATTGCTCATGTATTCGCTCCACACATTTCCCTGCGCGCCTAAAATATAACTTTGTTCTTCTGCTGATAATTCTTTTGGCAATGGTTCATAATTATATACTGTTTCTACAGGCAAATCACCACCGATGGTAAGGCTGTCTTCATTTTTACTTTGTGCATGATCAAGATAAACATAATTGCCCGGCGTCATAATAACTTTATGATGTTGCTTTGCAGCGTCAATACCACCTTGTTCTCCGCGCCAGCTCATGATAGTTGCATTAGGCGCAACGCCACCTTCCAAAATTTCATCCCACCCAATTACTGAATGACCTTTGCTGTTTAAATATCTTTCTATTTTTTGTATGAAATAACTTTGTAAGCCTTCTTCATTTTTTAAGCCGCTGTCTTTAATTAACTGCTGACAAAATGCAGATTTTTTCCAATAAATTTTCGGGCATTCATCGCCGCCAATATGAATATATTTTGATGGAAATAATTGCATTACTTCATCCAAAACGTTTTCTAAAAATTTGAAAGTATAATCAGTTGGTGCAAAAACATCTGGATAAACGCCCCAGCTTTGCTGCACTTGTTTTCCTATTGAATCACCACTCCACTTTACACCTTTTGCAATTTTTGTTGAGGAATCAGGAAAGCAACTTAATTGCGGATATGCAGCAATTGCTGCTGATGCATGACCAGGCATTTCTATTTCAGGAATAATTGTTATATACCGATCGGCGGCATATTTTACAACATCTTTTATTTGTTGTTGTGTGTAATAACCGCAATCTTTTTTATCATTATTTCCTGTGCCGGGATGATGACCGGTAATTGTTCCGTTTCTGCATGCGCCAATTTGTGTAAGCTTAGGATATTTTTTTATTTCGATGCGCCAGCCCTGGTCTTCAGTTAAATGCCAGTGAAATGTATTCATTTTATGCATGGCAATGAAATCAATATATTGTTTTACAAAATCAACAGAAAAAAAATGACGACCACAATCGAGATGTAAACCGCGATAAGCAAAACGGGCTGAATCGATAATATTGCATTGCTGAACGCTTAAGCTATTTGATTTTTCCGGCGGCAGTAATTGTATCAATGTTTGAATGCCATAAAAAACACCTTGCTCATCGTTGCCACCAATGTAAATTTTTTCTTTATCAACATCCATTTTATAAGCACCTTCAATTGACTTATCAAGTCTTTCAAAATTTAATTCAATAACATTTTTCGATGCAGATTTTTCTTTCGAAGTTTTTAATTCAAACCCATAAAACTTTTTTAAGTAGCTGTTTAAAAAATTTATGCTGTTATTAACGCCTGAAGCTTCTACAATAATTTTTGTTGAAGGTGTAATTAAAAAACTTCCATTTTTTACTTCAGCATTTGCAGGTGCCGGAATAATGTTGAGTGATTGTTGTTGAGCAAAACATGTTGTTGCTGAAATTAAAAAAATACCAAGTAAGATTTTTTTCATCTTATTTATTTTAAAATGGGTAAAATAATTTTTGATGCATGTTCAGCATCATGATAAATTTTTATATCACTTTTTATAAAATCTCTTTCATCACAATGATAGATGTTAATATACTGCTGTGGATTTCTGTCAGCCACAGGAAACCAACTGCTTTGAATTTGCACCATTATCCGATGTCCTTTTTTAAAGCAATGTGCAATGGATGGTAATTCAAATTTTACTTCTTCTACCTTGCCGGGCGTAAATGCAGATGGGTTTTCATAACTATTTCTATAACGCCCACGAAAAATTTCTGCACGCACCAACATTTCATAGCCACCCATCGGATAAGGATTTGAAGGGTCTTTTTCTGCATAAATATCTACATCATTATAACCAAGATATTTAGGAAATACATCAATTATTTTTACTACAAAATCTGCATCTGTTGTTGATATACTTGTCAGCAAATCAGCAATTACATTTCCGGTAAGCGTTACATCTTGAGTTAACGTATCGGTTTTGTATGTAAGCACATCAGATCTTCTTTCAGCAAAGCGCTGATCTGCATCCATGTAAGTTCTTGAACGGTTGAATTGCACACCTTCATCATAAGGCACCGGTTTATTTGGATCACTTATATATTCACTAAAACTTTTTTCTGCTGCTGGTTTATTCCAATCTAACTTTCCATCATCCTGTAAATATATTGCCTCATCCTTTTTATTTTCGGGTGGCCATTGGGCAAACGATCTCCATGCATTCGCACCTGTTATAAAAATATTTGCTTCTGCTATACTATCAATACTTCCCTTGCCCAATAAAAAATAATTAAAGAATGGTATTTCAAATTGTTGTTGAAAATATTCTGATGTATTGCTGCCAAACTGCAAATTACCCATATGCGTGCCATCATGGTTTGCCCATTGTGTATGATACCAGGGACCTTCTATTATTTTATTAAATGCTTTGCCCGGATTATTTGCTTCTGCAGCTTTATAACTATTCCATGCACCCCAGCAATCTTCTGCATCAAATTCGCCACCAACCCACAACATTGCAGGTTGTAAATTCTTTGTTGCATTGCGTGCGTCACGCGCTTTCCACCATGCATCATAATTTGGATGAGACATTAAATCTTTCCAGAACGCAACAGTATCACCTAAAAGTTTTGTAAGGTTTTTTAAGCTGCCTTGTTCTAAATAA
>CAXSDU010000087.1:0-16090 GCA_964236165.1 uncultured Parafilimonas sp.
AGAAGATGGATCACCGCGAAAATCAGCACCTACTTTATCTATTTCATCCAGCACCATTAAAGGATTAGATGATTTTATTTTCCTGATATTTTGAATAATGCGCCCCGGCATTGCGCCAATATACGTTTTACGATGACCGCGTATTTCGCTCTCATCATGCAAACCGCCTAAACTAACACGCACATATTTTCTGCCAATGGCATGTGCTATACTTCTGCCAAGCGATGTTTTACCAATTCCGGGTGCGCCTGTAAAACAAAGTATCGGACTTTTCATATCACCCTTTAATTTTAAAACAGCTATATATTCTAAAATGCGTTCTTTAATTTTCTTCATGCCATAATGATCGGCATTTAAAATTTTGGAAGCATGTTTCAGATCATAATTATCTTTTGTGTATTCATTCCATGGCAAATCGAGCAGCAGATCAAGATGGTTGTAAATAACAGAATAATCCGGTGTTGTAGGATGCATTCTTTCGAGCTTGGCGATACTGCTTTTAAACACTTCTTTTGCTGCATCAGACCAGTTTTTTGCTTCTCCTTTTTTCTTTAGCTCTGCAACTTCGCGTTCGTTCGTATCACCGCCTAATTCATCTTTAATACTTTTTAATTGCTGTTGCAAAAAATATTCGCGTTGTTGCTTATCAATCTCCGTACGTGTTTTGGTAGTTACTTTATTTTTAAGTTCGGCAAACTGCAATTCTTTTTGCAGCAGTTCAATTAGTTTTTCAGCACGCAATCTTAAATCATCAATTTCAAGCAAACCTTGTTTATCACTTACATCTGTGTTCAAATTATTGCTTACAAAATTTACAAGAAACGAAGGACTTTCAATATTTTTTAAAATGATAGAAGCCTCAGCAGGCATGTTGGGAGAAATCTGAATAATCTGCGAAGCCAGGTCTTTTATTGAACCGGCATGTGCATCAAATTGTTCATCCGGATGAAGCTCATCGTCGGCCAACACAAGTATGGTGGCAATATAATATGGGTCTGACTGAATTACCTGGTTTATACGAAATCTTTTTTTTCCCTGGATGATTATCGTTGTTCCTCCATCAGGCATTTTAATCAGTTTCACAATTTTTGCCACAGTTCCAACCACACACATATCATCCGGCGTAGGATCTTCTACATTAGGATCTTTTTGTGAAAGCACACCGATTAGCTTATCCTTTTTATATGCTTCGGCAACAGCTTTAATACTCTTATCCCTGCCAACTGTAATTGGCAAAACAACGCCAGGAAAAAGTACCGTATTTTTTAGTGGAAGTAAAGGCAATGTATCCGGAACAACCAGGTTTTTATCCTGTTCATCAGTTTCGTTTAAGGGGATAATAGGCAGAAATTCTGCATCTTCATCAGAAAGCATAAATTGATTCATCTTCATATTCCTTTCAAAGTCAGTTTGTCATTAAATGATTAAAAAATAAAATTTTAGTGGCGAAGGTAAAGAGTTCAATTAAAATGCCATAAGCAAAAACTGGCGCGAATGTCACAAATTAGAGAGGTTAACTTGATAATTTAAAAGGTGATTATAAAAATTTGATAGGTTAATGACTGATTCTTTATAATCCTTCATAAATAATAGCAGCGCCTTGCCCTACACCAACGCACATAGTTGCAAGCCCGTACTTTAAATTTTTTCTTTTCATTTCATGTAAAAGTGTGGCAGATATTCTTGAACCGCTGCAACCCAGCGGATGACCAATTGCAATTGCACCACCGTTTACATTTATTTTATTTTTATCAAGCTCAAGTTCGTTAATGCAGGCTAATGATTGCGATGCGAATGCTTCATTCAATTCAATCAAATCCAAATCGGCAGCATTAAGGTTTGCTCTTATTAAAGCTTTTTGTGTTGCAGGCACCGGACCAATTCCCATGATTGATGGATCAACTCCTGCAACAGCCATGCTTACAATTTTTGCGAGCGGTTGTAAGTTGAAAGTTTTTACCGCTTCTTCACTTGCCAGTAATAAAGCAGCCGCGCCATCATTAATGCCTGATGAATTTCCTGCAGTAACACTTCCATCTTTTGCAAATGCCGGTTTTAAAGCGGCTAATTTTTCAAGCGAAGTTTCGCGTGGATGTTCATCCTGCGAGAACCATGTAATTAATCTATCATGAATCATTTCAACCGCAACAATTTCATCTTCCCATTTATTTTCTTTAAGCGCTGCAAAATATTTTTGTTGAGATGCAAACGCAAACTCATCTTGTTGTTCACGGCTTATATTAAAACGTTTTGCCACATTCTCTGCTGTTTCACCCATCGAAAACGGATAATACATTTCCGCCAATACTTTATTAGTAAACCGCCAGCCAATTGTTGAATCATACACTTCGGGTTTCCGATTCCATGCGCTTTCACTTTTTGCCATTACAAAAGGCGCTCTTGTCATACTTTCAACACCACCGGCAACGTATAGTATGCCTTCGCCGCACATGATTGCACGCGCCGCATTCATAATTGCATCAAGTCCGCTTGCACATAAACGATTAACTGTAGAGCCCGCAACCGTTACAGGCAAACCAGCAAGCAACGCAGCCATTCTTGCCACGTTGCGGTTATCTTCCCCTGCCTGGTTTGCATCGCCGGCAATTACATCTTCAATAGCGGTTGGATCAACTGAATTTCGATTCATTAATGAAGCAATTACATGCGCCAGCAAATCATCAGGACGAATAGAACTTAACCTGCCACCATATTTACCAATTGGCGTTCTTACTGCATCAATTATATAACAATCGTTCATTGTAGATTATAGTTAGAGTTATGGCTCGTGGTTTTGAGCGGCTGCAAATATAGACTGGTTTATTGCTGATTCATTGGTAAAAAAAGTACAAGAATATTATTGCTTTAAATTTTAATGCGGTTAATAAATCTGTTTTATATATAGGCGATGAAGTGACGATGAAGTAATTCTCATCAACCTATCTTTGCACTATGATTTCTGCGCAGCAAACAAATATTAGAAATTTAAGCCTTGATGAATTGCAAAACTTTTTTGCAGAAATAGATGAAAAAAAATTTCGTGCAAAACAGGTTTATGAATGGCTTTGGCAAAAACATGCAGGCAGTTTTGATGCAATGACGAACCTGAGTAAAGATTTGCGTTTAAAACTTACTGAGTATTTTACATTACCTGCATTAACTATCAATACAACACAATACAGTGAAGACGGAACGGTAAAGAGCCGTTTTAAAACTTTTGATAATCATTTTGTAGAAGGTGTTTTAATTCCAACAGAAGAAAGAAAAACAGCTTGTGTTTCTTCGCAGATTGGCTGCAGTTTAAATTGTTCTTTCTGCGCCACCGGAAAAATGGAACGCGAACGAAACTTAACCTTTGATGAAATTTATGACCAGGTAGCTTTGATAAATGAACAGAGTGAAAGAATTCATAGCAAGCATTTATCAAACATTGTTTTTATGGGCATGGGCGAACCTTTGCTCAATTATAACAATGTGCTGCGCGCTATTAATAAAATTTCTGCCGAAGATGGAATGGGCATGAGCCAGCGACGCATTACTGTTTCTACTGCCGGCGTTGCAAAAATGATTAAGAAGCTGGGTGATGATAAAGTACGCTTTAAGCTGGCTTTATCATTACATGCAGCGAATGATAAAAAGCGCAACGCAATAATGCCCATCAATGAAAGCAATAATATTAAATCGTTGATTGATGCGTTAAATTATTTTTATCATCAAACACAAAATGAAGTAACGTTTGAATACATCTTATTTAAAAATTTTAATGATTCGCAAAAAGATGCAGAAGAGTTAATGAAAGTTTACAGGCAAGTACCTGCAGATTTAGTAAACATTATTGAATACAACCCAATTGATGGCGCACATTTTACAAAACCTGATGAAGAAGCCACTCAAAAGTTTATGCAGTTTCTGGAAGATAATCGAGTGAATGCAAGATTAAGAAGAAGCCGCGGAAAAGATATTGATGCAGCGTGCGGGCAGTTGGCAAATAAAAATACTTTTTAGCTATAGCATCAAACAGAGTTCATCTATAAAAATTTTTGACTACTAATAACACACTTAAAAAATTCTTGTTGATTTTATAAAGCCAATAAAGTTTATTTACTTTACGCCCCTTATTATTTTTTATTTAGTAGAATTTATGGGTAGAATTTTTGAAGTTAGAAAAGCCACGATGTTTGCCAGGTGGGACAGGATGGCAAAACAGTTTACACGTATAGGAAGAGAAATTGCAATTGCTGTGAAAGCTGCAGGACCTGATCCTGCAACAAATCCCGCATTGCGCCGCTGCATGCAAAATGCTAAGAGCGTGAATATGCCTAAAGACCGCGTGGAAGCTGCGATAAAACGCGCGATGGGTAAAGAAATTGAAAACTATGAAGAGATTCTTTATGAAGGTTATGCGCCGCATGGCATTGCATTAATGGTGGAAACGGCAACCGACAATCATGTGCGTACCGTAGCAAATGTGAAAAGCATTTTTAATAAAGGTGGCGGCGCTTTAGGCAACAGCAGCAGCGTAAGTTTTCAGTTTAAAAAAATGGGCGTATTTAAATTAAAACCAGACGGTTTAAATATAGATGAATTTGAATTTGAGTTAATTGATTTTGGGCTGGAAGAAATGGGTGAAAGCATTGATGAAAATAGTAATGATGTTATTGTTTTAAGAAGTGCTTTTACTGATTTTGGTAAATTGCAAAAAGCACTGGAAGATAAAGGCATTACTCCGTTAAGTTCAGAATTAGAATGGATTCCTCAAAGCACAGTTCCGGTTAATGAAACACAGGCTGAAGATGTGAGTAAATTAATTGAAAAGCTGGAGCAGGATGAAGATGTAAGCAAAGTATTTCATAACATGGAATGATTATAATATAATGATGAATTATCAAATGTTCATTATTCTTTATTCATTAAAAAATTATGGCTTCATTAAAAGATACTTTAAAAGGAACAGGTGTTGCAATTGTTACACCATTCAAAAAAAATAATGATGTTGATTTTGATGCGCTGCATAAAATGATTGACTTTGTTATTGATAGCGATGTTGAATATATTGTAACATTAGGAACAACCGGCGAAGCACCTACTTTAAGCAAGCCCGAAAAAAAAGATATAATTAAGTATACTTACGATGTTGTAAAAAATCGTGTGCCTGTTGTTGTTGGCATTGGTGGAAATAATACCAATGAACTGGTGCATGAACTGGAAACATTTCCTTTAGATGAAGCCACTGCTGTTTTAAGTACTTCGCCATATTATAATAAGCCATCGCAGGAAGGATTATTTCAACATTATAAAACATTAGCAAAAGCATCGCCCCAACCAATTCTTTTATATAATGTTCCCGGCAGAACATCAAAAAATATTGAAACTGATACAACTATTCGTTTAGCGAATGAAGTGGAAAATATTGCAGGTATTAAAGAAGCCAGTGGTGATATGGCGCAGTGTATGAAAATTTTGCGCGATGCACCTAAAGATTTTTTAATTATAAGCGGTGATGATGCATTAGCACTTCCTCAGCTTGCATGTGGAATGCACGGCGTAATTAGTGTTGCAGCAAATGCTTTTCCAAAAGAATTTTCTAACATGGTACGCAACGGCTTAAATGGTGATTTTAAAAAAGCAAAATCAATTAATGATAAATTGATTAAAGCGTATGAATTAATGTTTGCCGAAAATAATCCCGCAGGCTTAAAAGCGTTTTTATCTGAAATGGGTTTAATTAAAAATAATCTTCGCCTGCCGCTTGTACCGTTAAGTAAAAAATTAATGGACGGTGTAAAAGAATATCTGAAAAAATAAAATTAAGCGCTCATTCCACCACAAACACTAATAACCTGTCCTGTTATATAAGAACTTTGATCGCTGGCAAGAAATAAAACAAGATTAGCAACCTCGTCTGCATGTCCAAATCTGCCTAGTGGAATATCTTTTAAGAAAGCCTGGCCTGCTTCACCATCTTTATAATTATGCGTCATATCAGTTTCAATAAAACCAGGCGCAACTGCATTGCAGCGTATATTCCTGCTACCTAATTCTCTTGCAATAGATTTTGTAAACCCAATAATACCTGCCTTTGATGCAGCATAAGCGCTTTGACCAGGATTTCCGCTAATGCCCATAATCGAACTCATATTTATAATACTCCCTGCTTTGGCTTTCATCATTGGCTTAATTACCTGCTTTGTAATATTAAAAACACTTTTAAGATTAGTATCAATCACTTTATCCCATTGCTCTTCTGTTAAACGCAACAATAAGTTATCTTTTGAAATTCCTGCGTTATTCACACATATATCAACCTTTCCAAAAACTTTTACAACATCATTCACAAATTTCTCGCACTGTGCATAATCGCCAGCATCAGTTCTGTAAGACTTTGCGTTTACACCAAAAGATTTT
This sequence comes from uncultured Parafilimonas sp., assembly GCA_964236165.1. Lineage (GTDB taxonomy): Bacteria > Bacteroidota > Bacteroidia > Chitinophagales > Chitinophagaceae > Parafilimonas. Next base: position 6,406 of record CAXSDU010000087.1, read on the forward strand.
ATTCCCTTCTCTACCTCTGCCGCTATACCTTCACTTGAATCGCTTATATAAGTAAAGGCAATATGCGCACCATGTTCGCCCAATTTTTTTGCTATAGCAGCACCAATACCACGTGCTGCACCGGTAACAATTACAACTTTGTCTTTAACCATTTTCTTTATTTTGATTTGATTAGAATTTATCTGCTTTTGGCTTATATTTTTTTAACCTCCTTTTTATAATTATTGCCATTATAGGCAACACGTATAAACTAAAAACGATAGTTAGTTTATTACCACTACTAAAAATTATTGCTGCAAACATAATTATGATAGTCAGGGTAAGCATAATCCAACTATACTTTGCTTTTAAATAAAAATAATTTTTTTCTTCCTGGTGACCGGTTGTTGAAAGGCTTATGTTTTTTTTAAGTATATAATGTGCAAAAAGAAATTGCGCAAACGTTACAAAGAAAATATTACCAATATATACAGCTATTGCTATTATTAAAGAGCTGTTCACATTTTCTACAAAGCAGGAAATTGAAAACGGAAAGATTACAATAAAAAATAACAACAGCAGATTTAGAAAAATTACTTTGTTATTGTATCGCTTTAAAAATTTGCACAATGCAAGATGTCTTGCCCAACTCATACCAATAAAAAAGAAACTAATAACAAAGGCAAAAAAATGAATGAGCGTAGGTTTAAAAAAATTCCATGCATTAATTCCTTTAAAATCTGCGGATATTACAGGAAATTTTATTTCAAGTATCAACAATGTAATGGCAATGGCAAAAACAGCATCGCTAAAAAGAATCATTCTTTCGAGCTCAAATTCTTTTTCTAAAGATTCATTAACTATCTCACTCATGCAAAAGTATTTATCAAATACCTAAATCGCTTTTCATTTGCTTTAAACTTTAATTAAAACTGTTTAGTGTTTTGGCTAATTTTTTATAAACATCCTTTGCCAGTTCTTCTCTATAAGTATGTACTGCTTTATTACGAAGCTGAATTATCTCAAGCCAGTTTTTCTCATCATCAATCAATCCGTATTTAAATGCTTTTTTTATTACAGAAGATGTAGTAGGTAGATTTTCTGCTTCGCGAAATTCTAGCAACCGCTTCATTGCTTTCCAGGCAAGTTCAAAAGTAAGTTCAAAATTTTTTATAGCAGCAGTGCGTTCTGTAATACTTGGATGAAATACTAATGAATTGCTGAAAATTTGCAGCATGTTTTCAAATTGCAAAATTTTAGCTTCAGCATATTCATTCATAATAATTCTATATTCTTCAAAGCAATTTTTTTAAAATTATCATCTGTCTTATTAAAATCAATAAAATCAAAATCGTAAAGTAATGGCAACTCTTGCAGCTCATTCCATATAAAGCTTTCTTCCGCATCACTTAATGCTTTTTCAGCTTCAATTCCCACATCAATATCAGCTTTAATTAATCCAGTTTTGTTGCCTTGCGAACCAAAAATAAAAGCTTATACTGTAATCCATGCAAGTGATGTGCTACAGTATTTTTATCATCTCTGTTATTCATTTTTCCTGCTCATTAAAACTACAGATGGCTTTTAATTCTTCAATAAATTTTCTGTCGTTGCTTAATCTTGGTACTTTATGCTGACCACCAAGTTTACCTTTTTGCTTTAACCATAAATTAAAAATACCTTTTCTTAAATTATGAACCACAGGCATGCGCAATGCAATATTTTTATGGCGTTTTGCTTCGTAATCGCTGTTTAAATTTTTAAGTGCATTATCCAATTCGTAAACGAATTGATCAAGGTTTTCTGGTTCTTTTTCAAATTCAATTAACCATTCATGTGCACCATTATTTTGCTCGCTAAAGTAAACAGGTGCGGCCGTATAATCGTTTACAATAGCGCCGGTTTTTTCACTCGCCAGCGAAATTGCCATATCAGAATTATCAACAATTACTTCTTCACCAAAAGCATTCATAAAATGTTTTAGCCTGCCGGTAACTTTTATTCTAAAAGGTTGCAGCGAAGTAAATTGAATTGTATCGCCAACCAAGTAACGCCATAAGCCGCCATTGGTTGAAATTACCAATGCATATTGTTTGCCTGTTTCAACATTTCTTAAGCCAATAGTTTCCGGGTTCAATTTTCCATATTCCTCTACAGGCATAAACTCATAAAAAATTCCGTTGTTTAAAAATAACAACATGCCATCTTCTTCCAGGTTATCTTGCGCCGCAAAAAAACCTTCACTGGCATTATACATTTCCATGTATTGAATACCATCGCCAATTAACTTTTTAAAATTTTCTTTGTATGGAAGAAATGATACGCCGCCATGCATATACAATTCGAGATTCGGCCACACTTGTTTCAGGTTTTGTTTACCGGTAATTTCAAGAATACGTTTTATTAAAACCTGCGTCCATGTTGGTACACCGGAAATAGATGTCACGTTTTCGTTAATGGTTGATTTAGCCAGCGTTTCAATTTTCTTTTCCCATTCATCAAGCAAAGCAATCGAAAGTTCAGGCGTACGAATCCAATGTCCCCACATCGGCATGTTTCGCATAAGCACTGCACTTAAATCGCCAAAAAATATTTCTTCGTTTAACTGACTTACCTGGTGGCTTCCGCCAATAACCAAACCTTTGCCCGTAAGCAAATTACTATCAGGATTAAAATGATAATATAAAGTAATCACATCTTTACCTGCCTGAAAATGACAATCGGCAAGACTCTCTTCTGTTACAGGTATAAACTTGCTTTTATCGCTTGTAGTGCCACTGCTTTTTGCAAACCAATTAACAGGTGAATCCCATATTTGATTTTGCTCGCCGTTCATTAAATTCTTTATCCAGCATTTAAAATCTTCATACTCGCAGATAGGAACGTTTTCTTTAAAAGCTCTTATGGTAAATAAATTTTTAAAATTATGTTTTCTGCCGAAAGCAGTGTGCTGACCGTGCGTTACCAAATCCTGCAAAATTTCTCTCTGTGCAGCAAATGGATTATTCATCCATTCTTCAATGTTTGCGTATCTAAGACGGACTAATTTAGATATTGTGGGAGAAAACAATTTCATATCAGCAAGGCAATATAGCAAATTGCAATTAAATAAAGAAACCTTATTGCATCATAAATTTATGTCAACTTGATAGTTTAAATATTCAATATAAAAACCTGACAGGTTATAATTCATAAGATAAATAAATACAAAATAGCCTACAACTTTTGAAACCGATACCTACAGAATTTTTATTATTAATTATCTTCATTTAAACTTGCTGTATGCAAAAAATATTTTTACTCATTGCAGTTTTTTATTTTTGTTCTGCATCGTCTCAAGCCATAAATAAAAATATTCTTACAGAAGTATGGAATGCAGCCTGGATAAATATGCCTGATTCAAAACCGCATGATTATGGTGTATATCATTTTAGAAAAACTTTTGTGCTTGATGAAAAGCGGCAACAATTTATTGTTCATGTTTCTGCAGATAACCGTTATAAATTATATGTAAATGATTCGTTGGTTTCGTTTGGTCCGGCAAAAGGAGACTTGTATCACTGGAATTTTGAAACGGTTGATATTGCTTCATATCTTAATAAAGGAAAAAATATTATAGCAGCAGTTGTCTGGAATTTTGGTGAAGAAAAACCGGTGTGGCAGATCTCTTATCAAACAGCATTTATATTACAAGGTGATACAAAAGCCGAAGAAATTATAAATACAGATACAAGCTGGAAATGTACGCAAAATAAGGCTTATAGCCCGTTACAACCTCAATTGACTTATACTTATTATGCAGCAGGTGCAACAGAAAAAATTGACATAAAAAATTTTCCGCACGATTGGACTGCTGTAAATTTTAATGATAAAGATTGGATGAATGCACATGAAATTTTTAATGGTGTTCCAAAAAATGTTAATCACTGGAGTACAGGCTGGATGCTTGTACCAAGACAAATTCCGATGATGGAATTAACACAACAGCGACTGGAGTTTATCAAAGAAAAAAATATAGATATTGATGCAAATTTTTTACAGGGTAATCATGCAATAAAAATTCCTGCACATACAACTGTGCATATTTTATTTGATCAATCTTTTGAAACAACTGCTTTTCCTGTTTTAAGTTTTAGTAAAGGAAAAGATGCAGATATTAGTTTAACATATGCAGAAGCTTTATTTAAAAATGAAGCAGATAGTATTGACTGGCGCGCTCAAAATCAGAAAGGTAATCGCAATGAAATTAAAGGCAAGCATATTGTTGGTGTAAAGGATGAAATTATTTCTGATGGAAGCACACATCAAAATTTTACAGCGCTAAGTTTTCGCACATATCGTTATGTGGCTTTAGATGTAACAACAAAAAATGAAGATTTAACTATTGATGATTTTTATGGAATGTACACGGGCTATCCTTTCAAACTCAACGCAAACTTTACAAGCAGCGATACATCATTAAATAAAATTTTAGAAGTTGGATGGCGTACTGCAAGGTTAGATGCGCAGGAAACTTACACTGATTGCCCGTACTATGAGCAACTGCAATATGTTGGTGACACGCGTATACAGGCAATGGTAAGTTTGTATAATTCCGGCGATGATAAGTTAATGCGTAATGCGATTGAAGATATTGCGAATTCTGTGTTAGCAGAGGGAATTACAGAAAGCCGTTACCCGCATAATATACACCAGGAAATTCCAACTTTTTCTTTGATATGGATAAGCATGTTACATGATTATTACATGTATCGCAGCGATACAAATTTTATAAAGGAACAATTGAGAATATCAAGACAAGTATTATCATTCTTTCACAAATTTCAACAAGCCGATGGCAGTGTGCTAAATGCACCGTACTGGAATTTTACTGATTGGGTTGATGCGCCCGGATGGGATGGTGGTGTTGCACCAACTGACAGCAATGGCAATTCTGCATTAATGGATTTGCAATTATTAATGGCTTATGAATCTGCTTATAATTTGGAAAAAAATGTTGGCATGAATGCTTATGCAAACATGTATGCTGCACAAATAAATCAACTTAAAAAAATAATTAAAGACAAGTATTGGGATAATGGCAAAAAAGTCTTCAGCGACACAAAAGAAAAAAAATATTTTTCTCAACATGCAAATGCACTGGCAATTCTTACCAATATAATAACCGGAAATGAAGCGCATGAATTAGGGAATAAATTACTACATGATACCTCGCTTATAACAGCTTCTGTTTATTTTAAATATTATGTTTATCAGGCTCTAAATAAATCAGGTTTTGGAAATGATTATTTAAACTGGCTGGGAATCTGGAAACAAAATCTTGCAATGGGATTAACTACATGGGCAGAGATTGATGATATAAACCGTGCACGTTCTGATTGTCACGCATGGGGAAGCAGTCCTAATATTGAACTATATAGAATTGTTTTAGGAATTGATTCTGATGCGCCGGGTTTTTCTAAAGTAAAAATTGAACCGCATTTAGGAACACTTACCAATGCTTCCGGAACTATTCCGCATCCAAACGGAAACATAAAAGCATTTTATCTCCTGCAAAACGGAAAATGGAATATTGAAATAAAATTGCCGCAAAAAATTATAGGAAGATTTATCTGGAAAGGAAAAGAATATGCATTGAAAGAAGGTGAAAACAATTTTGTGTTTTGATAAATAAATTATTTACGTACAGGATAATTTATTTACACGTATAATTATTTATCTTTGTTTAAATTCAGATGTTATGGATGCGAAAATTACATTAAGCTTTAACGAATCAATCGCCGTTAAAGCCAAGCGATATGCAGAAAAAAACAATGTAAGCTTAAGCAGACTTGTAGAATTTCTCTTAGATAAAGTAACATCTTCAGGCTATACTTCTTTTGAAGAATTTCCTGTTTCAGATTGGGTAAGCCAGGTTGCAGAAGGGCAAGCAACATATCAAACTAAAGCGCGTTCAAGAAAATCATTAAAGAAAGAATATTACACTTCAAAAAAATGAAAGTTTTTGTTGATGCAAATATTCTTGTTTCAGTATTAAATAAAGAATATCCGCTCTTTACACATAGTGCAAGAATATTAAGCCTTTCAGGAAACAAAAATTTTGAGATTTATACTTCGCCCATCTGCCTTGCGATTGCATTTTACTTTGCAGAAAAAAAACATAAAACAAAGTCTGCATTAGAAAAAATTACTTTATTATGTAAACATATTTTAATTGCAGAATCAACAAATAGTGTCGTTCAAAAAACAATAGCAAATAAAAAAATAAATGATTTTGAAGACGGGCTTGAATATTATTCTGCATTGGAAACCAAATGCGCATTTATAATTACAGAAGACATTACTGATTTCTATTTCTCAGAAATACCTGTTTTAACTTCAAGAGCCTTTTTCGAAAATCATGTTGCCAAAGGCTAAAATGATTTATTACGCCGTTTGTAACTCAAGTACCTTCGCTCTTATTTTTGCTTCAATTTCATTTGCCAAACCTTCATTATCACCAAGCAATGCTTTTACAGCATCACGCCCTTGCCCTAATTTATTACTATCATAACTAAACCAACTTCCGCTTTTTTGTACAATATTCATCTCAACACCCATGTCTATAATTTCACCAATCTTGCTAATACCTTCACCAAAAATTATATCAAACTCTGCACTGCGAAATGGTGGTGCAACTTTATTCTTAACCACTTTTACTTTTACACGATTACCAATTGCATTATCACCATCTTTTATTTGTGCACTACGGCGAATATCCAAACGGACAGAACAATAAAATTTTAACGCATTACCACCTGTTGTTGTTTCAGGATTACCGAATACAACACCAATCTTTTCACGCAACTGGTTTATAAAAATGCACACAGTATTTGTTTTGCTGATAGTTGCAGTAAGTTTACGTAAAGCCTGGCTCATTAATCTTGCATGTAAACCCATTTTGCTGTCACCCATTTCACCTTCTAATTCGCTTTTAGGAACAAGTGCAGCCACAGAATCAATTACTACAACATCCAATGCACCGGAAAGAATTAAACGGTCTGCAATTTCTAAAGCCTGTTCGCCGTAATCAGGTTGTGAAATTAAAAGGTTATCAATATCAACACCTAACCTTTGCGCATAGCTGCTGTCAAACGCATGTTCGGCATCAATAATAGCACAAATACCACCTTTTTTTTGTGCCTCAGCAATTACATGTGTTGCAATGGTTGTTTTACCACTCGATTCAGGTCCGTAAATCTCAACAACTCTTCCTTTGGGCAAGCCGCCAACACCAAGTGCAATATCCAAACCAATGGAACCCGTAGATATAACTTCCATTGTACGTTCCCCTCTTTCATTCATCATCATTACACTTCCCTTGCCATAATCTTTATCTATCTTTTCAATCGTTAATTTAAGGGCTTTTAGTTTTTCAGAACCTAATGCCGCTTCTTTATCATTTTTCATTTAAATGTTTTATAGAGTTTGCAAAGCTAATTATATTATCAAACAAATACTAAAATTATTGGTAATATAATTGCTTAAAATTGATACAAAATAATACTTTCTACATCTGCATAAAACAATAGTTATTCACGCTTTAATACTTTTATTTTGTTTTACTGAAACTTCATGTATGCAACTGTCAATAAAACAAGTAATTATTTTCATTTTTCTATTTTTTTTATTGAACAGTTCTTACTCTCAACATAAAACTTATTGCAACCCTGTTAATATAGATTATGGTTTTACGCCTATTCCAAATTTTTCTGAACAAGGCAGGCACCGCGCAACAGCAGATCCTTTAATTGTTTTATATAAGGATAAATATTTTTTATTTTCTACTAATCAATGGGGTTATTGGTGGAGTAATGATATGCTAAGTTGGAAATTTGTTCCGCGCAAATTTTTGAAACCAGATGCAAATGTGTATGATGAATTATGTGCGCCTGCCGTTGTTGTTTTGCATGATACGATGCTGGTGATCGGTTCGACTTATACACAGGCATTTCCTTTATGGATGAGCACAAACCCAACTGTTGATGATTGGAAATATGCCATTGATTCTTTTAAAGTGGGTGCATGGGATCCAGGTTTTTTAGCGGATGGCGATGATAAATTATATATCTACTTTGGTTCGAGTAATACTTATCCAACATATGGGCAGGAAATAAACAGAAAAACATTTCAACCCATTGGTGAAAGAGTTCCTCTGTTATATTTGAATGATAGCATTCACGGCTGGGAACGTTTTGGCGAATATCATGACAATACATTTTTAAAACCCTTCATCGAAGGTTCGTGGATGACAAAACATAATAACAAATATTATTTACAATATGGTGCGCCGGGCACAGAGTTCAGCGGTTATGGTGATGGTGTGTATGTTGGTGATAAACCGCTTGGACCATTCACATATCAATCACACAATCCTTTTTCATTTAAGCCCGGTGGCTTTGCAACAGGTGCCGGTCATGGTGCAACATACCAGGATGTTTATGGCAACTGGTGGCATGTAAGCACAATGATCATCAATGTAAAAAACAATTTTGAACGTCGTATTGGAATATGGCCTGCAGGTTTTGATAAAGATGATATTTTATATTCTAATACAGCATTTGGTGATTATCCAACTTACCTCCCGTCGCATAAAGATGAAGATCATCTTAAAGGAAATTTTACCGGCTGGATGTTGCTGAATTATAACAAACCTGTTACTGTTTCTTCAACGTTCGGAAACTATGAACCAAACAATGCCGTTGATGAAAGTATTAAAACTTATTGGTGTGCAAAAACAGCAAATAAAGGCGAATGGATTCAATCTGACTTAGGAAATGTTAGTACTGTTAATGCCATACAAATAAATTATGCTGACCAGGATGCAGAGATTTTAGGAAAGAGTACAACTATCTATTATCAATATAAATTGTATTCATCTTTAGATGGAAAAACGTGGAAAGTTTTGGTTGATAAAAGCAATAACAAAACAGATGTACCGCATGATTATGTTGAATTAGAAAAACCAGTTGAAACAAGATTTATTAAATTAGAAAATATTCACATGGCTGATGGAAAATTTGCCATTAGTGGCTTACGTGTTTTTGGAAACGGTAACGGCGCAAAACCTGATACCCTAAAACATTTTATTGTATTACGTGGTGATAGTGAAAGAAGAAATTCCTGGTTAAAATGGCAGCAAAGCAATGATGCTTATGCTTACGTAATTTATACCGGAATTGCACCTGATAAATTATATACCAGCATTACGGTGTATGATAAAAATGAGTATTATTTCAGTGCGATGGAAAAAGATAAGCCTTACTATTTTCAAATAGAAGCCATTAATGAAAATGGTGAAAGTGCGAGAACAGAAGTTATAAAAGTTGATTGATTAGCACAGCCGCACACACGGTTTTGCAATGAGAACCAGACAATAACAGCGGTTCGTTTTTATTGTCTGTCCACTGTGTAATTCAGTTCAGTTACCCCGCAGGTAAATTTTCGGGTAGTCAATAGGTTTAGTTTTGTCTTGTGTTTGATATCTGCAAACAATGGAATGCCCTGCCCAAGAATAACGGGATTAACAAATAGCCAGTAGCCGTCAATTAAGTTCTGTTGCATAAGTGAATGTGTTGCTGTCGGGCTGCCAAAAAGTAAGATCTCTTTACCTGCCTGTTGTTTTATTTCATTTATTCTGTCCGAAAGGTTATCGCTAATAATTTTT
>CAXSDU010000088.1:0-15982 GCA_964236165.1 uncultured Parafilimonas sp.
GTACCGGCAATTTTTTTTAAAATATTTGGCCCTTACTTTTTAAGCTTGATAAAAGCACAGGTTTTTCTAAATCTTATTTGCTGTTTTTCTTTTCGCGGAATTTTAAAAAAACTTAAACTAACAGATAGTTTACGAATTGGTGTTATTTTAATTTTTTGTATTTCTTATATCTTAATCAATTTTTGGCCATGGTATAATAATTCTGATATTATCTATGAAATTGTTGCACTGAATTTTCTCTTTTCTTTTTTTGAAAGAATAAACAAATCGAGATATATATTTCTTGTTCTTTCCTGCTTTTTTTTATTTACATCATTCTTTACAAAGCAAGATGGCGGGTTTCTTGCCTTTGCAATTGCTATTATACTAGTTGCTTACAACTCATTTCAGTCAAAAAAATGGAGTGATCTTTTTTTATTTGTATTGATATATGTAGTAATTGGTTTTTTAATCATTTTTCCTTTTACAAAATACAGTTTTGGTTATTGGTTCAATCACGGTCAGCCACCACATACAGCAAGAGTTTCAATACCTGATTTATTAGATGAAATTTTTGGTGGCTCGCAATGGATAAAATTTTATTTTTTATTGATTGCACTTATTGTTACTTATAAAATTTACAAGCAGCCCGGCTTTTTTAAAAACAAGAACGAGATTTTATTCTTGTTGCTTACATTGGGTATGCTTACAGAAGCTGCGATTTTTAAAGTTACCAGTTACACGCCTCCGGATAATAATATATTCTTTCATGCATTTGCAATCGCATATATATTTAAAGGCTTTGCAGAAATTACATTGATTGATTTTAATCGCTGGCGAAACCAAATTGTGTTATTAATACTTATATTATTCTGGTGGTCTGGTTCTTACTGGCAATACTTCAGCAGGATAACCAATCGTTTATTACCACAAAAAACAATTGCAGCAGCTGATGATCCAAATGCTGAAAATGTAATTAATGAACATACTTACATGCTTAATCTCGATACAACACATTATGAAGATGAAAGCAGATGGCAAACAATAGATTTAAAATCTTTACACAAAATATATTTGCCGCCTTCTACAATTGCAGGTATAAAACGTGTTATGCAGATGCCTGTTTTTAAAAATAAAAACGTGAATGTTTTAAACATGACTGAGCTTACTTCGCTAGATTATGAACTTGATTATAAATTAAATAAAGGAGAAAATTATCCGCTTTGGGATCATTTAGGTGTTTGCATGTTTAACAGGCAATGTGATACTTTTTGCGATCAAATAAGAGATAAAAAATATGATGTTGTTTTGTTTGAATATGTTCCTTCGCTCAATAACTTTTTCCCTTTCAAAATAAGAGACAGTTTACAAGTTCACTATAAAAAAACGGATAGTTTTCTTGCACCACGCAGACCAACCAACGGAACAATTGAAGTGTATGAAAAATAGTCAAAACGAAATAACGCCCTTCAGCTCTTCAAAAAATACATCTTTCTTACGCGCAGAAATAGGAATAGAAGTTCCGTTCGTCATTATTACAGATGCTGAAATACCCTTTACAATTTTTATCATGTGACGGATATTTATAAGATAAGATTTATGTATTCGATAGAAACCTTTTTCAGTTAATAGTTCTTCAAAATCTTTTAAAGATTTTGAAGCAACATAAGATTGGTTGCCTTTCAATTTTAACTTAGAATAACTGTCTAATGCTTCAATATACATTATATCATTTATATCAACTATATCATAACCATCTGCAACGTGCACCACAATTTTCGAAAAATTATCCGGCATTGTATTAAAATAATTTTTCATTAAACCGGCAATTTCTCCAAACTTATTTTGCTTGTTTCTAACTTTATCTAAAGCAGTAAGAATATCGCTGGCTTTAAATGGTTTTAAAATATAATCCATCGCAGCCATTTTAAGCGCCTGCACTGCATATTCCTGATAAGCGGTTACGAATATCACTTCAAAATTAGGTTCGCTTATTTCTTCGAGTAATTCAAAAGAAGTGTGTGGCGGCATTTTTATATCCATAAAAATCACATCCACTTTTTCTGCGTCAATGAATTTCCTTCCATCCTGAATATTATTGGCTGTCCAAATAACTTCTACGTTATTAGCATCCTGCAGAATTTTTTTTAAAATTTCGATGTTGGAGTTCTCATCGTCCAGTATAGCGGCTCTAATTGTTTTCATAAAAAGACATTGGTAAATTAAAGATAGTAAAACAAATTAATTATTTTCTCTAAAAGGTAAAAACAATTCTACAATAACACCGGTATCATTACTTGCATCGGCTTTATTAATAATCGTCAATTTTCCTTTTTTATTGTGAAAGGAATTTATAACCTCCAGTCTTTCTTTGATAATGAACATTGCGGAATTTTCATTATTAGCCAAATTCAATGCATCTTTTTTTAAGCCCAATCCATTGTCTTCAATTTTACAAATGATATATTCATCATTTAATTTAAAATTAATATACAATTCACCATTTTGTTTTTTTGGTGCAAGTCCGTGCCGTATAGCATTTTCAACAACAGGCTGAACCATCATTGTTGGAATTTTATAATTTTTTACATCTTCTACTCCAACTATCTCAACCTTACATATAAAACTATTATTGAAACGTATTTTTTCAAGTTCAATATACCGTTCTATAAATTCTATTTCTTCGTTTAGTTTTACGTGCGATTTTTTTGCATTCTCAAACATTTGGCGCATTAACAAAGAAAAATCAGAGAGATAATTAAACGCTTTTTCATTCTCATTTATCATTATTAAATACTGTGCAGCGCTAAATGAATTATAAATGAAATGCGGGTTCATTTGCAATCTGAACGCCTTCGTCTCCATATCTATCTGGTTATTTTTGTAAGCTAATTTTTTATTCTCGCCGCTTAGTCTCGTGTACATGCGATCATAAAAAAAAATTCCTCCTGCCAAAGCTCCTAATAAAACCATGCTTACAACAACATTAAAATCCATAATGGTTAAAATTTTACAAAGTAGTTATGCAGATAAATATATTTTTTCAAATGATAAACAATATAACAAACTTACCTAAACGTAAATAAATTTATTTTCACGTGATGAAAAAATTGCTTTTATTTTTTTTATTAATGCAACCGATAATTTTTTTACATGCACAATATACTGTTCGCATAATTATTGTTTCTGTTGCAACAAAGCCAAATGATCAAATTTATGTGTCGGGAAATTTTAATGATTGGAAACCGGCAGACATCAATTCAAAGCTTAAACCTTTTGGCGGTGGCAGATTTGCAATTGTTTTTAATAATGTATCGCCGGGCAATTTTGAATTTAAATTTATGCGCGGCGATTGGAATAAAGTTGAAACCAGCGCAAAAGGAGAAAACATTGATAACAGAACGGTAACTATAAACGGAGACACGTCTTTTGAAGTTTCAATTGCAGGATGGAAAGATGATTTTCCTGATAAGCCAATACCAAACACTGCTTCAGCAAATGTGCATTTGTTAGACAGTGCTTTTTTTATACCACAGCTAAACCGCTACAGAAGAATCTGGATTTATTTACCGGCATCTTATCAAAAAGAAAAAAATAAAACTTACCCGGTTTTATACATGAACGATGGCCAAAATTTGTTTAATGAACAAACTGCAGGTTTTGGTATGGAATGGGGAGTTGATGAATGTCTTGATACATTAGCGCCGCAGCTGCATAAAGAATGTATTGTTATTGGTATTGATAACGGTGGCGAGAAACGCATGAATGAATATAATCCTTATGATAATGATAAATATGGCAAAGGTGAAGGAAAAGAATATCTTGATTTTATTGCAAATACATTAAAGCCTTTTGTTGATAAAAATTATCACACTGTAAAAGATGCTAATCATACATTTATTGCTGGCAGCAGTATGGGCGGATTAATTTCAATGTATGCCCTGGTAGCATATCCAAATGTATTTGGCGGTGCCGGAATTTTTTCACCTTCATTCTGGATTGCGCCACAGATATGTGCTGATGTAGCGAATGTAAAATGGCAAAAGAAGTTTCAGATATATTTATATGCCGGCAAAAAAGAAAGCAACACCATGGTTATTGATATGGAACGAATGTTTAAAATCATAAACCAAAAAAATTGTTGCAGCGTACTGGATGTTACTTTTCCGCTTGGGCAACATAACGAAAAATATTGGCGCGATGAGTTTGATGATTTTTATCGCTGGCTTACATTATAATATTATTAAAAAATAATGACGCAGGAAGAATTACTGCAAAATATAATAGCAGGCAATTTTAAAACACTCGCAAGAGTTATATCAAAAATTGAAAATGAAGATTGCAATGAATTATTAAAATTGCTTCCATCATCAAACAAAAAAATAATTGGCGTTACCGGACCACCCGGCGCTGGAAAAAGTACACTGGTGGATTGTCTGATTTCAAAATATATTGAACAGAAAAAAAAAGTTGGTGTGCTGTGTGTTGATCCTTCTTCTGCATTTACACATGGCGCATTACTTGGCGACAGAATTAGAATGAATGCATGGTTTAATCATCCTGATGTTTATATACGTTCGCTTGCAAGCCGCGGCAACGTGAATGGTTTGCATCCTGCAATGATTGAAATTACAGATGTGATGAAAGCTGCACCGTTTGATAAAATTATTATTGAAACGGTTGGTGTAGGGCAAACAGAAACTGAAATTGCTTCACTTGCAGATACCACAGTTGTAGTGCTTGTGCCTGAAGCTGGCGACGAAGTGCAAACGATGAAATCCGGATTAATGGAAATTGCAGATGTGTTTGTAGTTAATAAATCCGACCGACCTGATGCTGATAAATTTGTAAAGAATTTGCTCGCTATGCTTGCACCAGCATTTTATCTAAAAGAAAATAAAATACCCGTTATAAAAACTGTTTCAACAGAAAAAAAAGGAATTACTGAATTGATTGAAAAAATTGAAGAGAATGAAAATCTTTTTACTGCTGATAAAAAAATAAATCTTCTTACTGAAAAAGCATATAGGTTAATTCAACAAAAAAGAATGAGTGATATAAGTAAAGAGCAACTTAACACAGCAATAAATAATGCTTATAAAAAAGAAGATTTTAATTTATACAAATTCGCAGCAACTTTTTAGAATTTCTAAATAAATCGAAAGAAGTTAATCAATTTCTTCTCTGCTATTTTTTAATAACTTCTCCCGTTTCCACCATTTTAAACCAATAAAGCCGCCAACTGCAAAAGGCGTAAGCATTAAATAAATTATACCAAGATTTAGTCCTTTGCCTGCTTTCTCACCAAGTTGGGAAGCAGTTTTAGTACAGATGGAACATTGGGCGTCAATCTTATTTGTTTTTGCAAAGAATAAAGTGCAGCAAATAATCAGTGGAACAAACTTCTTCATCTCATATCAATTTCACTGCAAATATAAAAAGATTGAGGAGTAAATTTCTATCTTTAAGAAAACATATTCAATCGCGCTTCGTTAATATGTAATTTATCACGCCTAAAGTTCAGAATGCATCACAGCAAAAAAATATCTGCACAAAAATTAAATAATTTATTGCCTGTTATTGAACGAAAATTAAACGCCGCAAATATATGCATGCGTTGCGATCATGTAAATAAAACAAAGTATTTATTTTGCACGAATTGCGGTTATCCTTTACACGATAAATTTTTAGAAGAGGTTTATTATAAAAATTTAAAAGCAAGGAATGAGTTACTTTTTAAAGCTGAGAATGCAGTGTTGATTGCAAGAATTATTTTATATGTGATGGCAGCATTTCTTTTGTGTGGAATACTTTTTATTTTTTCTGAAAGCAGTGCAAAATATTTAATTGCAATGCTGGCTTTAATTATGTCAGGATTATTTTTTTTCCTTGCATTCTGGAGCAGAAATAATCCCTTATCCGGTATGCTTACGGCATTTATGATCTTAATTACTTTTTCAGCAATTGATATTTTCGGTAAGCTGAAAGAATCTTTGACAACGAAAGAAGGTTTTATTGGTGTGATTATTTGCATATCACTTTTAATCGTGGTTTTAAAAGGTGTAAAAGGTGCGTATCGCATTACTTTATTGAAACAGGAGTTGCAAAATTAAGTTATGCATGAAATAGAGTTATCAGAAAAAAGCTATTGTGAAATTTGCAATAAAGAAGTGCAGGGCTTCCACAGGTTTTGTTATAACTGCGGCAGGTATCTTGGCTTTGATGGCGCACGATTTAGTTTATATAAAAATACCAGCCTTCAATCTTCTTTCTCGTTTTTTTGCATCTATTTATCTGCATGCCTGCTTGTGCGTTTTACAAATTTATTTGATGATTATAACAGGCTTTTTTGGGTTGAAATATTTCTTGCTATTATTATATTTATTTATGCTGTTATAAATTTTCGCAACATCAAACCTTTATTAAAATTTCGCAATTTTAATGTTATAAGATTAATAGGTTGTGTTTCGTTCGCAGCAATTGCTTCAGTAGTTATTAATATAACTGTATCTAAATTAAATATTTCATTTTTTGGAACAGATGCGGGTTATTACAGTCAGTATAGTATTTATTCAATGCCTGCTTTTATTATGGTTTATTCAATCGCTGTTTATCCTGCTATTTTTGAAGAGCTTGCTTTTCGGGGTGTTATTTATAATTACCTGACTAATTTTTTAGATGAACGGCTTGTTGTTATAGTTACAGCTTTTATGTTCGCCATAGTGCATCTTAATTTTATTTCTTTGTTCTGGCTTGTACCATTTGGGATTTTAGTTGGTGCAATGCGTAAGCGATTTGGTACAATCTGGTATGGTGTTGTATTTCATTTTACCTTTAATTTAATTGCAGTAATTTTTGATTTATATAAGAATGGATATTTTTATTAGAAAAGTAGCTCAATCGCGAGTTGTTAAATGCGAATCCTTAACTCAAAAATTTAGAACTTAAAAACTACAAGCTTAAAATCCTCTAAAGAAAGGCCTTCCAATTTCTTCCATCCCCGGCCACGGAATAAATGCAATAATAATTATAAGCGAAAGCAGATAAAGTGTAATGCAGCGTCTGTGCTTTTTAACATCAGTAATTTGTTTGCGATAAACACCTCTTGCAAAAGTTATTAAAACAATTGCTATTATCATTCCAACTGTATGTTCAATTGCAAAGAACCGTGAAGTTGCGTTTTGCATTACAGCATTTACACCATTATTTGCTATGTTTTTATAACCATAAGCGCCGGCAATCCATTGATAGATTCCGATTAATAAAGTAATGTGCGCGAAAATCATTAATACCAAACCAAGTTGTTTATCTGTTTTACCAAAAGGCTTTTTAATAGTAGAAAAATGTCTTACAAGATTTATAAGTAAAAGGAGTAAAATTATCCAGCGTAAAAAACTGTGAAGACTTAATATTATATTATACATAAAGTATTTGGTTATTGTAAAGATGAAATAAAAACGTGAATCACGAAAAGCAACTGCAAACTAAAAACTGTAAACCACAAACTATTCAATCCAATCTGCCATAAACAAATTTATATTATAACCGCCGCCACTGGTACGGTTTGATGAAAACATAATTTTCTTTCCATCATAACTAAACATTGGAAAAGCATCGAAACCATTACTGTGACTTATTTTTTCTAAACCACTTCCATCAAGGTTTAATAGATATATATTGAATGGAAAACCATGCGCATATTCGTAATTACTGCAAAAAATAATATGCTTACTATCTGGTGTAAAATTAGGTGCCCAGTTTGCTTGACCAAGATGCGTTATTTGTTTTGCATCGCTGCCATCAGCATTCGCAATAAATACTTCCATTAGCGTTGGTGCTACTAAATTTTTTGATAAAAGATCTTTGTAATCTGCAATTTCTTCCGGCGTTTTTAAGCGGCTTGCACGCCACACAATTTTCTTTCCATCTGGGCTAAACCATGCGCCACCATCATAACCTAGTTCATGCGTAACCTGCGTAACTTTTTCTGTTTTCAAATCCATTATATACAAATCAAGATCACCATTACGCATCGAAGTAAATATCATTTTTGTTCCGTCGGGAGATAGCGTTCCTTCTGCATCGTATCCTTTTGTGTTTGTAAGTTGCTTAATTATTTTGCCTGATGTATCGACTAAAAAAATATCGTATGTATCATAAATTGGCCATATATAACGATTGTTGTATTTACCTCTGTCAGGCACAGGAGGACATCTATCACCACCTAAAAAGGTTGATGCATAAATAACATGTTTGCCATCCGGCAAAAAATAACCACAGGTATTTCTGCCCTTGCCATTACTTAATTGTTTATATACAAACGAATCTTCATTGCTTTGCGGAATAGTGCCCATAAACATGCGGTCGCAATCAATATTTTCTTTTTCATTTTTACGCTGAAAAATAATATGCTTATCATCGTAACTCCAATATGCTTCAGCATTATCACCGCTAAAAGTTAGTTGCTTCACATTTCTTAAATGCGTTTCACTTTTATAAAGTAAACTATCATTTTGTTGTGCTGCTAAGTTTACAAAACAAAATAATGTTACTATATAAAAGCTTATTTTTTTAAAATGCATTGGACTGATGTTTCTCATTTTTAACAGCATATAGTTTTATTAAATATTTGCAAAAGTAACCGCAACATCATCTATATTTTGCAAAAGATTCGTCATAAAAAATTTGCTGTTTACATTTGCCGCAGATGAAAAAAACAATTGTTTTAATTATACCTGTTTATTTTTTTTTCGCCTGTAATAATACTGATATAAGCAAGCATTCTTCTGATGATTCTTTAAAAAATGCATCTGCAGAATATTTACAATCGTTTGCGCAACAGTTGAAAATTTTTCCTGACAGTGCAGGCTTGCGTTTGCAATATGCATTTGCCTTAGACAGTTTAAATAAATTCCAGGAAGCATTGCAACAAATGGATTTACTTACCGGCAAAGACAGTTTGAATTATGGATTATGGTTTGCAAAGGGCAGCATTGCGGAAGATGCGCAGGATACCATGCTGGCATTAAAAAGTTATTCAACAGCGGCACATATTTATGAATCTCCCGATGCATTGCTGGCGCTTGCCAATTTGTATGCAGAAACAAAAAGCGATCGCGCTATTTTACTTTGTTCAAGAGTAAAAGCGCTTGGGCTTGGCAGAGATTACGATGCACATTGCGCGTTTATAACAGGCGTATATTATTCGCGCATACACGATATGAAAAATGCTTTAAAATATTTTGATGAATGCATTTCTTACAGTTATACTTATATGGAAGCGTATATTGAAAAAGGGTTATTATTTTTTGATGCAAAGCAATATGATAAAGCCATTGAAGTTTTTCAAATGGCATCAACGGTAAATAATTTATATGCTGATGCATATTATTATCAGGCGCGCTGTTACGAAATGATGAACAAAAAAGATAGCGCCGTAATATATTTTAAACAATCATTACAAATTGATCCAACAATAAAAGAAGCAACTAAACATTTAAAACAATTAGAAAAATAAAGTTTTTGACTTTTTAAGTTTTTATGGCGAATTACTATCTTCAATCAATAATTATATATTATGTCAATCGTTGCTCCATCTCTTTTAGCCGCAAATTTTTTAAAGCTCGGAGATGCATGTAAAATGATAAATGAAAG
This sequence comes from uncultured Parafilimonas sp., assembly GCA_964236165.1. Classification (GTDB taxonomy): domain Bacteria; phylum Bacteroidota; class Bacteroidia; order Chitinophagales; family Chitinophagaceae; genus Parafilimonas. The sequence continues at coordinate 9,634 of CAXSDU010000088.1, forward strand.
CGAAGCTGAATGGCTGCATTTAGATGTAATGGATGGACGATTTGTACCAAACATAAGTTATGGAATTCCTGTTATTGAACATGTACGTAAAGCAACTAAAAAAATTTGTGATGTGCATTTGATGATTGAAGAACCAGGCAATCTTGTTCCTGCATTTAAAAAAGCCGGCGCTGATAATATTATTGTTCATTTGGAAGCTTGTCCCAATCTTCATCGCAATATTCAGCAAATAAAAGAGCTTGATATGAATGCTGCGGTTGCTGTAAATCCGCATACGCCTGTTTTTTTATTAAATGATATTTTAGCTGATTTGCATCATGTTTTGATTATGAGTGTAAACCCTGGCTTTGGCGCGCAAAAGTTTATTCCGCATACAATTGAAAAAATAAAACAATTACGAAAAATGATCGATGAGAAAAAACTAAATGTTTTAATTGAAATTGATGGCGGCGTTACTATTGAAAATGCTAAAGAGTTAGTTGATGCAGGCGCAGATGTTTTGGTTGCTGGAAATACTGTTTTCAGTTCCGCAGATCCTTTACAAACAATAAAAAAATTAAAAGTATTTTCAAGATAGATTATTCTTTATTTAGCAGCTTCTCAATATCTTCAATGCTGTGATCTTCATCAATTTTGCCCTGCACTTCAAGCATACGTATTTCTTTGGCTCCCTGTAAAAATTCAGAAGCAAAAATAAATTCGTTCAACCTTTCATTTTTATTGAATATAATATCTTTGTTAGAACCTTCCCATTCTTTTCGTCCTTTATATAAATACATTATTTTATCACCTATTTCCATTACGCTGTTCATATCATGCGTTACAACAACCGTTGTAATATTATATTCTGTTGTTATTTCTTTAATAAGTTTATCAATTACCAAAGATGTTTGCGGATCGAGACCGCTATTGGGTTCATCACAAAAAAGATATTTTGGATTAAGTACAATTGCTCTTGCAATACCCACGCGCTTCTTCATACCGCCACTTACTTCTGATGGAAATTTTTTATTGGAACCTTTTAATTCTACTTTTTCAAGTACTTCATCAACTCTCCTTTTTTTTTCGCGATAGGTTTGGTTAGAAAACATATCCAGCGTAAAAACTATATTTTGCTCAACCGTCATAGAATCAAATAAAGCAGAGCCCTGAAATAACATTCCAATTTGCTGACGAAGATTTGTGCGTTCTTCCCTGTTCATATCAAGCATAGCTTTTCCGTCGTAGCAAATATCTCCCTGGTCGGGTTTAAATAATCCAACCACACATTTGGTTAAAACCGTTTTGCCGCTTCCGCTGGAACCTATAATCAGGTTGCATTTTCCCGTTTCGAATTCGCCGCTTATATCTTCAAGAATTGTTTTATCACCAAAACTTTTTTTTATGTTTTTTATTTGAATCATAATTTCTTGTTTCTGATTGCCAGTTTCAAGTTAACGTATATGATAACAAGTAACTGCAAATGTTATAAAACTTCAATTTCATTTTTCAACAAATCTTCAAACACATCACGCTTTCTTATTAAATGCGGTTTACCATTTTTAAATAATACTTCAGCAGGCTTTAAGCGCGAATTAAAATTACTGCTCATTTCAAAACCGTAAGCGCCGGCATTATAAAACACAAGATAATCACCTTCACGTACTTCATTTAATTTTCTGTCCCACGCAAACGTATCTGTTTCACAAATATTTCCAACAACGGTATAAATACGTTCTGCGCCATGTGGATTACTTATATTTTCTATTCGATGATATGCTTCGTAAAACATAGGTCGTATTAAATGATTAAAGCCACTATTAACACCAGCAAAAACCGTGGCAGTTGTTTGCTTTACAACATTTGCTTTTACCACAAAGTATCCTGCTTCACTTACTAAAAATTTTCCCGGCTCAAACCAAATCTCTAATTGTCTGTTACTTTCTTTTTCAAATTTTAAAAACGCATCTGCTAATTTTTTTCCGAGATCATGCACATCTGTACTTACATCGTCATCAAAATAAGGCACTTTAAAACCGCTTCCAAGATCAATAAAATCTATAGCAGGAAAATGACGCACCATTTCAAACATTATTTCAAGCCCTGAAATAAAAACACTTGTGTCTTTAATCTCGCTGCCGGTATGCATGTGCAAACCTTTTACATTTAAGCCGGTTGTTTTTACTACGCGCTCAATATGGCGAACCTGGTGAATAGAAATTCCAAATTTACTATCTACATGCCCGGTTGAAATTTTAAAATTACCGCCCGCCATAATATGCGGATTTAAACGAATAAAAACAGGGTAAGTACTTCCATATTTATTGCCAAAACGCTCCAGCATAGAAATGCTGTCTATATTTATATGAACGTTTAAATTTTTGCCGGCTTCTATTTCTTCAAAGTCAACACAATTTGGCGTAAACAAAATTTTATCTGGTGTAAAGCCTGCTTTTAAACCAAGCTGTACTTCATTAATACTAACACAATCTAAACCGGCGCCAAGTTGTTGAACATATTTTAAAATATTAATGTTACTTAAAGCTTTGCAGGCATAAAAAAATTTTGCTTTGCATTCTTTAAATGCTTTGTTTAATTCATGGAGTTGTTCTTCAATTTTTTCTGCGTGATAAATGTACAGCGGCGTACCAAATTCTTGCGCTGCTTCAATTAACTGCTTTTTGTTCAATCGTTGCGACATAAAAAAATTATGTTGCGAAATTAAGAGGAAGAATGATTACAACACTGAGAAGATACAGATGAAGTTAATTTGAAGTTGCTTCATCATTATTCTCATTCACCAAATTGCCGTTATCATTAACAGTAAGATTGGATTCATCGTTTGCTTCAGCGGTTTTGAAATCGCTGTCGTTTATAAGTGTGGGCTGTACAAATTGTTCTGAAAAAACTTCTTTTATTTTAGGCAAATCCTCAGATGAATTTATACCGAAATAATCCATAAAGTTTTTTGAGGTTGCATATATCAGGGGTTTACCAGGCAAGTTTTCGCTTCTGCCGGTAATTATAATTAATTCTTTTTCTAATAATTTTTGAATGCTGTAATCGCTGTTAACGCCGCGAATACTTTCTATTTCACCTTTTGTAATTGGTTGTTTGTATGCAATTATGGCAAGTGTTTCCATTGCAGCACTTGATAAACGTTTGAGAAATTTTTCTCCGTTTAATTGTGCAACTGTTTTATGAAAATCTTTTTTGGTAAGAAACTGCCAGCCGCCGCCGCTTTCTTTTACTTCAAAGGGATAAAATTCTGATTGATATTTTTCATGAATACCTTCAATACAACTCTCAACCTGGTCTAATGTGATACGTTCATCCATAAAACCCAATGCATTATTTATCAGCTCAACAATATCCAATGCAGTTAAAGGTTTTTCGCTGGCAAAAATTAAAGCTTCTATGTGAGGGATTATTTGAAGTTCCATTTCAATTGAAGATTTGAAGATTTGAAGATTTGAAAATGTTTTATGCGTTTTAATTTTGCATTACCGAATTATCAAATTTTCAAATTGACTAATTATCCCTGCAACGCTGCAGCACCACTTACAATTTCTGTAAGTTCGGTTGTAATAGCTGCCTGGCGTGCACGATTGTAAGATATGCGAAGTGTTTTCAGCAATTCATTTGCATTCTCACTGGCTTTATCCATTGCTGTCATACGTGCGCCATGTTCGCTGGCATTAGCATCGAGCACTGCTTTATATAATTGGGTGTTTAAAATTTTAGGCATCAATTCAGCAATCAATTCTTCTTTGTCTGGTTCAAAAATAAAATCTGCTTTTTTAGCGCCTGCTTTCTTTTGCACTTTAGGAATTGGAAGAAATTGCTCAACAACAAATCTTTGTGTGGCAGCATTTTTAAATTCACTATATACTAATTCAACTGCATCAAATTCCCTGTTCGCAAATGCTTTCATTGCAGCCTGTGATGCAGCTTGTACCGTTTCAAATTTCAAATTCAGAAAAATATCTTTATAATCCGCACTTGCTTTATAACCAGACTTTGTAAAATTCTCATATCCTTTTTTACCAATTCCCCAAACCACTATATTTCCCTTATTTAACTGCATATTATATTTATTTGCAATAGTTTGTTTGGCAAGTTTTATAATATTAGCATTGTATGCGCCAGCTAATCCACGATCGCTGGTAATAACAATAAATAAAACTTTTTCAACGGGTCTTTCTTCAGCCAGTTTAATGCTCGTACCACCATCAATATTGCTTACAATATTGCTCAGCATTTCCTGCAGTTTTTGAGCATAAGGACGCATCTGTATAATTGATTCCTGCGCACGTCGCAATTTAGCAGCACTTACCATTTTCATAGCTTTGGTTATTTGCTGTGTACTTTGTACTGATGTAATACGATTTCTAACTTCTTTTAACTGACCTGGCATTTTTAAGTTTGATTGTTTAAATGTTTCAAAAATTCATTATTTAATTAAATGTAGAAACAAAAAACTTTTGAATTTTTCGCCGCGAAGGTAAGTTAATAAATAAGCTAACCTAACCCTCGCTAATATTTTTTTGATTAGAAATCCTGTTAATATTCTTTAGCGTTTTTTTAATTTATACTAATGGGTTAAGCGCCTTTTCGCTGGCTTTTAAGTAGTAACTTGCAACCCTTTATTTCTGCCAGTTTGACCTTGAAAAACCGGCGCATAATTTTTGAGAACGTAAAACTTTAAATTAAAAGACAGCTTAATACAATATTATTCGGTATGCTAAATATTCTAACTAAAATTCTCGGTGGTAATAAAAGCGAGAAAGATGTAAAAAAGCTCGATCCGCAGGTTGTGCAAATAAATAAGTTCTTTAATCAATATCAAAACATTTCTAACGATGAATTGCGCGGCAAAACGAATGAGTTCAAACAAAAAATAAAAGAATATTTGGTTGAAATCGATGAAATAATTTCATCAAAAAAATCACAAGCAGAACAATTGCCTGAAGAAGAAATGAATTTGCGCGATACACTTTACAAAGAGATTGATGAATTAAAAAAAGACCGTGATAAAAAAATTGAAGAAATATTACTTGTAATTTTACCCGAAGCATTTGCCGTAGTTAAAGAAACTGCAAGCCGGTTTAAAAATAACACAGAACTTGTTGCAGCAGCAACTCAACTCGATCGTGATTTAAGTGTTACAAAAAATTATATAAAGATCAATGACAACAAATCTGTATTTCAAAATAGCTGGATTGCCGGTGGCAGCACGGTTACCTGGAATATGGTACATTATGATGTACAGTTGATTGGTGGTATTGTATTACACCAGGGCAAGATTTCAGAAATGGCAACAGGTGAAGGCAAAACGCTCGTGTCAACATTGCCCGCATACTTAAATGCGCTCGCCGGTGAAGGCGTGCACATTGTAACGGTGAATGATTACCTCGCACGCCGCGATAGCGAATGGAACGGAACTATTTTTGAATGGCTTGGTTTAACTGTTGATTGTATTGATAAACATCAGCCAAACACAGAAGATCGCCGCAAAGCGTATTTGGCAGATATAACTTATGGCACCAATAATGAGTTTGGGTTCGATTATTTAAGAGATAACATGGTGCACACACCCGAAGAAATGGTGCAACGCAAACATCATTACGCTATGGTGGATGAAGTAGACAGTGTGTTGATTGATGATGCGCGTACACCATTAATTATTTCAGGACCCGTTGGCAGAGATAATACTACGCAACAATTCTTTGAACTTAAGCCGCGCATTGAAAAATTAGTAGAGGCGCAAAAGCGCTCGGTGAATCAATTTCTTAATGAGGCAAAAAAGAAAATTGCAGAGGGAGATGATGATCCAAAAAGTGGCGGGCTTGCTCTATATCGAGCACATCGCGGGCTTCCAAAAAACACAGCAATTATAAAATTTTTAAGTGAGCCGGGCATTCGTGTAAAAATGCAAAAATCAGAAAATTATTATCTCGCCGATCAGCAAAAAGAAATGCCAAAGGTTGATGAGGAATTGTGGTTTTATATTGATGAAAAAAATAACTCTGTTGAACTTACAGATAAAGGCATCCAGTTAATTACAAAAGGTGGTGAAGATCCAAACTTTTTTATTTTGCCTGATATTGGTGTTGATCTTGCTGCAATAGATACTGATTCAAACATAGATACAGAACAAAAGTTACATAAGAAAGAAATTGTTTTAAATGAATATGCTACTAAAGCAGATCGTATCCATACAGTACAACAATTATTAAAAGCATATACATTATTTGAAAAAGATGATGAATATGTTGTATTGGACGGCGCTGTAAAAATTGTAGATGAGCAAACAGGCCGTATTATGGAAGGTCGCCGTTATTCTGATGGCTTGCACCAGGCAATTGAA
>CAXSDU010000089.1:0-11633 GCA_964236165.1 uncultured Parafilimonas sp.
AATAACAAATTCATCTTTATACTTTTTTTTAAAAAGGCTTTCACGATAACCAAAAGCGCAATCATTTGCACTGAATGTATGTATGGAAAAATCGTTACGGTTCATCGCTTCAAGACTTTCAAAAACATCTTTTATTTCTACACCATAAGCACCAATATTCTGCATCGGTGATGCACCTACATTACCGGGTATCAAACTTAAATTCTCAAGACCTGCATAATTGTGGTTGATGCAATGCATAACAAAAGCATTCCAGTTTTCGCCGGCTGCAGCTTTTACATAATAATGATGCGCATCCTCTTTTATCAGCTCAATACCATTCAATTCATTTTTTAAAATAAGTCCGTCAAAATCTTTTGTAAATAAAATATTACTGCCGCCACCAAGAATCAATTTTGCGTTGTGCGTTTTTCGTTTTTCATTGAGCAGTTCACTTAACTCATCTGTTGTTATAAATGTTGCAAAATATTTTGCCTTTGCATCAATAGAAAAAGTGTTGTAAGGTTTTAATGAGATGTTTTCCTGTATTGTCAATGCGTTATAATTAAGCAATCAAAGTTATTGGGAAAATCATTTACAGTCTGCATCTTTATAATAACTTGATTATTTTTACAAATAGTATTTAGATGAATAAAGCGCATACAATTACTAAAAAAAATATTATCTCAGTTGAAAAAAAGCCGATTAATTTTTCTAACGATATTACTAAAAATATTTATCCAAACTTTACAAGCCGTTCGCCGCTTCGTTATCCCGGCGGAAAAACAAGAGGCGTTAAATTTATAACATCTTTCTTTCCTAAAAATCCTGATAAATTACTTTCCCCATTTTTTGGTGGTGGTTCTATTGAACTTTCTGTTTCTGCTACAGGAACAAAAGTTTTTGGCTACGATATATTTTCACCGCTGGTTGAATTCTGGCAATGTTTGATAGCTGATGCAAACAATCTTTCAACAGAAGTAAAAAAATTTTTTCCGTTGCCGAAAGAAAAATTTTATGCTTTACAACATGCACAAACAACATTTAAAAATAAATTTGAAAGAGCTGCAGTTTATTATGTTTTAAACCGCGCTTCTTTTTCCGGTGCTACACTTTCAGGCGGTATGTCGCCCGGTCATCCGCGTTTTACAAAAACTTCTATCGATAGAGTGAAAGCATTTTTTAATCCGAATATTTGTGTTGAAAAATTAAGCTTTAAAGAATCATTATTAAAGCATCCTTTTGTATTCACTTATTTAGATCCACCTTACTTAATTAAAAGTTCATTGTATGGTAAAAAAGGAAATGCACATAAAGATTTTGATCATGAAGCACTGGCGGCAATTTTACAAAAACGTTTGCAATGGATTTTATCTTATAATGATTGCAATGAAATAAGAAAATTATACGCAGGCTTTCATATTTTAAAACCTGACTGGAAATACGGAATGTCAAACAATAAAATTTCGCGGGAAGTTTTAATCTTCAGTAAAGATTATTCAATAAATGAAAACAAATTTTCATGAAAGCAGTTTTCACTTTTATCATTTTAATTTTCGCCGCACAATTTTGTTTTAGTCAAAATACATCAGAGATTATCCCCGGCGCTTACCGCATGAATGTGTATGTGCCTTTATTAAAAGGTAAGCGCATTGGTGTGTTTGCCAATCAAACATCTGTAATAAATCAAACAAATATTATTGATACATTATTGAAGCAAGGCGTGCAAATAACAAAAATATTTTCGCCTGAACATGGTTTTCGTGGCACTGCAGATGCAGGTGAGCAAACCGAAAATTATATTGATCCTGCTACACATATTCAGGTTGTTTCTGTGTACGGCAAAAAAAATAAGCCAACACCTGCAGATTTAAATGATGTTGATGTCTTGCTTTTTGATATACAGGATGTAGGCGTTCATTTTTATACGTACATTTCTTCACTGCAAACTTTCATTGAAGCAGCGTGCGAAAACAGTAAGTCGTTAATGATTCTTGATCGCCCAAACCCAAATGGTTTTTATGTTGACGGACCTGTACTGGATACAGCATATAAAAGTTTTGTTGGTATGCAACCCGTACCTGTTGTGTATGGAATGACGATTGGTGAATATGCAATGATGATTGCCGGCGAACACTGGCTTTCAACAGATGCAGCAAATAAAAAATATGAGTGGTATAAAACAAAAGCAGAAAATTCTGTGGATACACCATTTCATTTTTTAGTTATCAAATGCTTGAATTATGATCATAACAGCATGTATCAACTACCGGTAAATCCATCGCCAAATTTAGCTTCTATGAGTGCAGTTTACTGGTATCCATCCACGTGCTTTTTTGAAGGAACAAATATTACAGAAGGGCGAGGAACGGATAATGCATTTGCTATTTTTGGTGCACCCTCATTACCCAAAAACATGTTTTCATTTACGCCGGTTTCAAAGCCTGGTGCAACCAGTCCGAACTATATGAATCAATTGTGTTACGGATGGAATGTAAGTGACAGTGTTTCACCTGCAATAACAAAAAAATTAAACCTGCATTATTTAATTGAGGCATATAAATTATTTCCGGATAAAGACAGTTTTTTCATCAAACCAAAATCGGAGAAATTAACAGCTTACCATTTTAATAAACTTGCCGGCAACGCACAACTTATGCAGCAACTTATTGATGGTAAAACAGAAGATGAAATTCGTGCAAGCTGGCAACCTGCATTAAATGCGTTTAAGCAAATAAGAAAAAAATATTTATTGTATAAAGACTTCGAGTAATAAACAATTAATAATGGATAATGAAAATTTAAAATCTAAAATCCGAAATCTAAAAATTGTATTTATGGGTACGCCTGAATTTGCTGTTGCATCACTTGATGCATTGGTTAATGCAGGATATAATATTGTTGGTGTTGTTACAGCGCCGGATAAACCTTCCGGTCGTGGAATGCAGTTGAATGAAAGTGCTGTAAAAAAATATGCCATTGAAAAAAATTTAAATATTTTTCAGCCCGAAAAATTAAAGAACCCTGCATTTATTGATGCGTTAAAATCGTTAGATGCTGATGTACAAATTGTAGTTGCCTTTCGCATGTTGCCGGAGATTGTTTGGAATATGCCGCCGGTGGGAACTATAAATGTGCACGCATCTTTATTGCCGCAATACCGCGGCGCGGCGCCAATTAACTGGGCAATAATAAATGGTGAAAAAGAAACCGGTGTTACTACTTTTAAATTGCAGCAGGAAATTGATACAGGTAATATTTTATTGCAGGAAAAAATTTCAATTTACGAAAATGAAACCGCAGAGGAATTGCACGATGCATTAAAAGAGTTAGGTGCAAAAGTTTTGTTGAAAACAATTAAACAATTTGAAAGCGGAGAAATTACTGAAAAGCAGCAACCCGCAATAAGTTATGATTTATCAACTATAAAACATGCTCCGAAAATTTTTACTGAAACATGCAAAATAGATTGGAATAATAAGGCAGATGATATTTTTAATTTGATCCGCGGATTATCGCCACATCCTTGCGCATTTAGTTATTTACGTAATAAAGTGATGAAAATTTATTTCGGTAAAAAAGAAATCGGTAATCATTATTTCGCAAATGGCGATGTACAGACAGACGGAAAAACATATTTAAAATTTACCTGTGCAGATGGCTTTATTCATTGCACCGATATTCAGCTCCAAGGGAAAAAAAGAATGAAGACTGAAGACTTTTTACGCGGCTATAAAATTAAAGATTGATTACTCAGGAGAATTAGTTGCCTTGCGATCCATAAGATCTAAAGCAAGAACAAAATTGGTAACAATACCCGGAAATGTCATCCATATAAAGCCACGATAGAAGACTATAAATAAACAAAGTATTACTATCCACATAAAAAAATAAAGCCAGTATTTTGTAGTTGATTTACGTTCTGCCATTGTACTTGTTTTTGCAAAAATAAGTTTGAAAATAAATGCTGAGAAATTATTTATCTATGAAAAGTATTTTAATTGCCAGCACCAGCAACAAAGTGCCAAATACTTTTCTCAATATATCCTGTGAAATTGATAATGCAAGCTTGCTGCCAAAGAATCCGCCAACAATAAATGCCAGGGAAATAATTAGTACAACCTTTACATCAATATAACCCTGTTTATAATAATTAAGCGCTGCAAGAATGCCCACCGGCAGCAATAAAATTCCAAGCGAAGTGCCTTGAGCTTCTTTTTGCGTAAAACCTAAAATATATATAAGCGCAGGAATAATAATAACACCGCCGCCAACACCTACCAATCCTGCCAGCGTGCCTGCTGCAAGACCAACAATAATCAGCATAATAACGGTAAATAGGCTCATTGCTTTATAAATTTTTCTTTATATAAATTTATAGCCTCACCAATTACATCGAGCGCTTTGGCTTTGTCGCCAAATTCTTCTACAATAACTGTTTTTTTTTCAAGTTTTTTATATTCTTCAAAAAAATGTCTTAACTCCTCAAAAAAATGGCGCGGCAATTCTTCGATATTGTTATAGTGATTTACGCCGGGATCATTATTGGCAACAGAAATAATTTTATCATCCGCATCGCCGCCATCAACCATTTGCATTACACCGATAACTTTTGCTTCCATTAACGTTAGCGGTTGCACAGGCAGTGTTGTTATAACTAAAATATCTAGCGGATCTTTATCTTCACCATAAGTTTGCGGTATAAAACCATAATTAACAGGATAATAAAAAGATGAGTAAATAACACGGTCTAATTTTAATAAACCAGTCTCTTTATCAATTTCATATTTACAGCGTGAACCTTGTGAAATTTCTATAACTGCATTTACTATTCGCGGAGATTTTGGACCTACAGAAACACCATGCCATGGATGTACAATTGATAACATACAGAAAATTAATTTATGCAAAAATACTCTTAAAGAAACAGACTTACTGCTATGATTGAATTATACGGTGATTAAAAAAACCTAATGCAGCTAATGCCTAAAAAAATAGCGCCAAGACCAAGCAAAATACTCAGTATTAAATAAGTTGAAAAAATTATATAATCGCCATTTTTTAAAAGATTAAAATTTTCATTTGCGAATGTACTAAACGTAGTGAAGCCGCCACATAAACCGGTTGTTAGTGCAAGCCGCCATTCGGGAGAAATGATATTATTTTTTTGCGCCAATGCATCAAATAAGCCGATTAAAAAACAGCCAACAATATTTACGGTAAAAGTACCTGCAGGAAAAGAAACAAACCCGGCATCAACAAAAGTTTTTTGAACAAAATAACGTAACACACCACCGGTGCCGCTGCCTGCAAAAACAATTAAAGCTGTTTTCATCTGTGTTTTTTTGATTTTTTAATTGGCAGATAAATTCGCTGCAAAAATTCGCTGCATAATTGTTATAAGTTGCTTCAGCTTTTTTGCGACTATTTCATCTTAAAGATTTCCGTTGAAAGTATATTTAAAATCAACCAACCATTTACCATTACGCTGCACCACTTTTACTTTGCGTGCAAACTGGTCATAAGAATCTTTATAATTAATGATATGCAACGTATCATTTAATGTTGCGTCTTCATCAATAATTATTGAAGCCAAAGCATAAGCATGCTTCTGGTCTTCACTTTTACCATCGTAATCTCTTTTTATTTTCAAAAGATCTTTTTGGTTTTCAGCATCATTAATCATATACGCATTGGCTTTAGTAAAATCTCCCTTTAAACAACCATCAATAAATTCACGTGCGCCTTCTAATGGCATTGTTGCCGGCGGATATTGTTGTGTGCAGCCATCAATTAAAAAAAGTAAGGTGAAGCAACAGATGTATTTTAAAATCTTCATGTAAATCAAAAGTACATGTAAAAATAATTTTCAAACAATTGCTTGCCAAATCAGAAATATTTGTAATATTAGCGGAGAATTTTATCCTTAAGTTTTATAGCCTCTGATATTTATTGAGAAACTACCTGCTTTTACTATTTAAGTGATGATGTGTTGTAAAAATCTTTCAAGATTTGAAACCTTTTATCTTTTTTAAACGACAAAAGAAATAAGTATTTATAAACCGGTAAGCCGAAAACGGAATTTAGAGTAGGCACAAAAAAAAATTCATGAGTGGGTTTCCCATCATTGACCTTATAGCGGGAATAATTTTCGTTTATTTCCTCCTAAGTGTTGTATGCAGTTCTGTTGTTGAAATGATATTAACTACACTTAAGGCAAGAGGAAAATTATTAAGTGAATGGTTATTTAAAATATTTAATGAGGAGGTGCAGGTTGGTAAAACAAAAGAGTCGCTTGGGCAAGCTATTATGAATCATTGCTCGGTAACTGCTTTGTCAAAAAAAGACGAATCTCCTTCTTATATTGATGCAAAAAATTTTACTTCAGCATTGCTTGAAAAACTAACGTACGATCCGGATAATCCAACAAGTATTGCAAACGATTTAAATACAATCATTAGTAAAATTCAGCAAGCAAATATTTTATCGGTTGAACTCAAACGTGCATTTCTTTCATACGCTTATGAAGTAAAGGATGCATATAAAAATACCAGTGATAAAACAATAAGCGATATCCAAATGTTTCGTTCAAAAATTGAAAATTGGTACGATACATCAATGGACCGTTTAACAGGAGATTTTAAAAGAAGATTTTCAAGACCGGCTACACTTATTGTTGCAGCCGTTGCTGTAATACTCATGAATGCAGATACTGTAAATATTGCAAAATATTTATACAGCAATCCTGAAGCAAGAGCACAGGTAGCAGCGCAGGCATATAAAACAGCGGAAGACAGTACACAAAGCTTTAATAAAAGAATTGCTTCCATACAAAATGCAAATGACACTACGGTTAAACAACTACAGTCAACTTTTCAAACAGGGCTTGATAATATTAACGATGCAAAAGCAGCATTAAGCGAAAATCTTCCTTTTGGCTGGGAAGCAACTAATTTTAAAGAGCTTAATGGATTTTTTGCAATTCTATCTAAAATACTAGGACTTGTTGTTACTATACTTGCCGTTATGCTGGGCGCACCTTTTTGGTTTGATCTGCTGAACAAAGTAACCAATCTGCGCGGCACCGGCGGAAAACCTGCAAGCAGTTCCGGCAACGATAACACAACTGCTGCTGCACCGGCAGCTGCACCAATAACTGTAACTGTAAATTCAAATAAAGACGAGGAGGCCGTTGGTTAATCTATGACACACATGATTGTAACAGTAAACAAATTAAACAGGCGCTCATCACCCATTAATAATGTTGGCGATAAAAGCAATATAATAGATACCATAAGCAGAGGATTTAGTTTTGATAGCGTTGAACAAACAAGTAATGCGGCAGGTATATGGTATAAGGATAATCTTAAACTTTATTATTGGGCCGGAGGATTAGCTGCGGATATTAGTGCAATACCGGCAACTAATATTGAAACAACTCCAGCCACAGCCACTGTTGTAATTGCACCACTAAATGTTGTAACAACTGCTTCCAAAACTTTACTTAATCCACCTCAAATTATTCCGCACGATATGCCATTAAGCAGGTCGGCATGCATAACCTGTATGACGTGGATGAAGGATAATTTCCAGGAAAAAATAATTGCATCTGTAAAAAATACACCGTTTGATGAAACGCTTGTTTACGCAATTGCCTGCCAGGAAACAGCACAAAGATGGCAAATGTGGATTAATGTATCAGATGCTGATACTGTATTGGAAAGATGTGTGTTTGATGCAAGCGGCGATTTTCCTGATACAAGCCGCAGTGCATTTCCAAAAAACAAAAATGAATTTATTGCTGAATATGGAAATGAGTTTACACAAATGCTGGTTGACGAAGGCAATAAAATGCGTGCAATGCCGCAGCCGGGTTTTCCGCATGGATATGGCGCAGCAAGTTTTTTATATAAGGGCTATGGAATATTTCAGTACGATCTGCAAAATATTAAAGCTGATAAAGCATATTTTACAGATAAACTTTGGTCTTCTGTTGATGAATGTATGGCGCGTTTACTTAAAGAATTAAACGCAAAATGGAAAGCGCATCCTAATGATATGTATAATACAGTAAAAGCATATAACGGAAGCGGCACACGCGCAGAGCAATATGCACAAAGGGTTTCGCAATTTTATACATGGATAAAAGCAGTGTAATCTTTATTGATTTATTGAATTGTAATTATAAAACACTAACATTAAAATTTATAAAAATGAATAAATTACTATTTCTGAATAAAAATTTTTACCGGCTCTTTTTATTAATTCTATTAATCAGTTGTAAGCCAACAATTGCTTTGTATGATCAATATGCATTCACGCAGGCAACTTCATTAAAAGTAGATCTGCAAAATCTTGCTTTAGAATCTGACAGCGTAAGTTACGATATAGCGAAACCAGATATTGACAGAGTAAATACAGAATTACAAAAAGCTTATGAATATAATAAAGGCAGAGATTTAAATTCTCTATCAACAAAGCAATATGAAATACTTGTTTCTGATAAAGATTTTTATAAGCAGTTTTTAAATAACTGGAAATCCAGTGGTAAAGAAAATGAAACTTTCGCGCAAAACGTGAGTGAAAAAATTGGTCAGCTTTTAGATCAGATTATAAAACTTGAAAACGGTAAAAACAAACCTCAGTAACTAACTAAAATTTTTTTATGGCAATTAATTTCAATAATTTATTTACACAGTTAAAAACTGCTGTTGTCGGTCTTGCAAAAGATAAATTTAAAAAGCTGGCTTCTGAAGCAGCCAGTGATGGAACAAGTATATTACACATTATTCAGGATGATCTTAAAAAATATGCGCAAGAGTTAGCTGATGGAAAAATAACACCAGAGCAATTTAAAATTCTTCTTATAGGTAATGAAGATTTAATAAAAATGAGTGCATTAACAGAAGCAGGTTTAGCTGAAGCTGAAGCTGATGCTTTTAGAACGGAAGTCTTTAATACAATCGAAACCACTGTATTTTCTTTTGTATAAAAAATAATTAATCTGTTAAATATATTATGCGCACTGCATATAACTAATCGCAGGATTTTTAAACGATGCCATAGTGAATATATAAAAATAGATTGCAGCTAAATAAGTTGAAGATTTATTAATGAAGCAAAATACAATTCTATTAATCTCATTCAGTTTAGATTGATTAATTATAATTAATCAGCCACTTCTCTTCAAATTTTAGATTAAAAATGAAAGCTGTTCTGTTATTTATTCTGATGATTTACTCCGCAGATTTATTTGCTCAGCAACCTTTAATCATTCAGATAAATGATACACTTACTGCGCATCGTTACGAATTCTCGGCGCTTGCAAAATGGAAAAACAAAATCTTACTCATTCCACAAAACCGTAAGAATATTATTGATTCTGTTTTTATGATTGATAGTGCAGTTGCTGATCAATCAATACAAAACAATACATTGGCTGCACATACAACTTTTACAATAAAAAATATAAAACATGCAGGTGAAAAAAAAGATGTTTTAATTATTGGAAATGCAGTGCTGGAAAAATATGATGGTTTTGAAGCAGCAGTTGTAAAAGATGATACAATATATTTTTCGCTTGAAGCGGATACAAGCTTTTGTTATTTAATAAAAGGTGTTATTGATGAACGCGCAAAATCAATAAACCTTTTACCGGATACTTTACATATTTCAAATACATACAACATTAATAATGCAGGTTATGAAAGTCTTGCTTTGTTGCCTGGAAAAGATTCTTTAATAGCTTTTTTTGAATGTAATAAAGATGTAGAAACGGCAAGAGCATTTATGTTTGGTACCTCTTTAAAAACAGATGCACAACCTCTACAATGGTTGCAGCCATTGTATTTCAGGCTAACAGATGTTTATGCTTTAAATGATAGTGAGCTGATTGGCATTAATCATTTGTTTACTAATAAAATCTATCCTTTTGAACGCGATGCATATATACAATGCGAAAATTTAAGCTCGGTTGAGAAGCAATTAACCAATGGCGGAAATATTGATACCTGTTTCGCACAAATAATAAAACTAAAAATTAGTAGCAACAAAATAAGCTGGCAACCGCTTGCATTTATTTCTTTAAGTGAAACAGATAATTATGAAGGCATCGTTTCTTTTAAAGATGGTGCATTGATAATTGTTGATGGAGAACCGGGGAACAATCCTTGTAAGCTTATGTATATAAAATTGAAGTAATTTAAAGTTCTGTTACCGTGAACAACTAACTTTCGATTAATTATTTTATTATTCACTCATAATTTTTATATGCCATATTTCGATTTTCATATGCATCCAACATTAAAATGCATGTTCTCTGAAGCCAACGCTAAAACTAATCCGTGGGTTGATATTGATGTAAAAAAAATTCCATGGATATTAAGATGGTGCAGCGAATTTGAATACATACTAGAATCGCAGGCAGACCTGCGCATGCTAAACGAAAACAAAGCAGATCTTGTATGCGTTGCCATATTTGTTCCGGAGCGTGGAATGACAAATAACTCACTTATTTTACAACAGGCAAAAAGAACATTGCATCCTTATTTAAACTATGATCGCTTACAGAAAATAAATAATGAAACATTAAAACCTTATCCTGATTTGGTGAATGAAGATTTAGATGTGTTACTTAATGCTGCACGTTTTGGTATAACAGATAAACAAATTGTTGCACTAACAAAAGGTGTTGAATTTAATCCTGATGATGCAACCAAAACTTATGTTGTGTTTAGTGTTGAAGGTTTGCATTCACTTTCGCCAACTATGGATAAAACAAAACTTGACCGTGTTACCATTTTAAATAATCTTGATGAGTTGCGCGCCAAACTTCCAATCGTTTCCATCAACATAACACATCTTGAACAGTATCCTTTTATTAACCAGGCTTATGGAATTCAGTTTGTTGCAGATGAAGATTTTCGTCCAACCGGTAATCGTATTTCAAATGATGGACTGGAAATCATTCGCCATTGTTATGAAAATAATATATTGATTGATATAAAACATCAAAGCCTTGCCACACGCAGAATGTTAATTGAAAAGGTGCGTACAGCGGCAGATTTCCAGGATATTTTACAACCATTGGTTTGCACGCATGCAGGCTTTGCAGGCATTTCTTATAATGATATTCCGGACTACCTAACTTTCCAAAAAATGAAAGATAAAAATTATAGTTACCTTCTTTGGGGAAAGCCAAAAATATATAGCATGCTCGATTTTACGATGGCTTTTAATCCAAGCAGTATTAATTTATATGATGAAGACATTCTTGCTGTAATTGAATCCGGCGGCATGATTGGTCTTAATATGGATAAAAGAATTTTAGGTTATTCAGAAGCTGACAGCCGAACTGCAAATTGGGATGAGCTTGCTTTTGAAGAAGAATATATCTCAAACGAAGAAACAGATGTTTACCTTACGAAGCATGTTGTTGGCAGTAAAATGACGGATAGTTATTGCATCACCACGCAGGAAGTTTTGCAAGGTGGTGTAGTAATGCCTGATCTTGGTTTTTATCATCTTTGTCATTTTATGCAGCATATTCTTCATTTTATAAAAATTGCGCAGCAAACAGGCGATGTAAATAAAGCACTCACGCAAATTTGCATTGGTTCAGATTTTGATGGTATTATTAATCCAGTTTGGTGTTG
>CAXSDU010000089.1:11643-15884 GCA_964236165.1 uncultured Parafilimonas sp.
AACAGGTTTTGATAATTTTAAAAAAGAATTTCTTAAAACATTTATGTCATTTGCGCATACAAACAGGGATTTGGTTAAGCTGCCTGCCAGTTTTGATGTAACCAAATTTGCCGATCAGCTTTTCTTTGAGAATGGCAAAAATTTTATTTTAGAGAGGCTTAAAAAAATTTACACTTAACTATAATTTAAGTTTACTATAATACCAGAATAAAAATATGAATACTAAATCAGTGTAATCTGCACATGCCGTATTTTCACTAAAAATTTATGGCACTTTTAATTCTTGGGCTAATAATAATTTTCGCAGCAAGATTTTTAACACAAAACCCTAATACAAAAAGATTCACAAATCCAACACGCATTGTAGGTTTAGTTATAGTCTTACTTGGTGTAATAACTTCTTGCATCGTGCAAATTGATGCAGGAGAAATTGGTGTGCAAAAACTGTTTGGAAAAATTCAGGATAATGTTCTTTATAGCGGCTTGCATTTTATAAATCCTTTGATTGATGTAGAGCATATGAACATTCAAACGCAAAATTATACGATGAGCGGTATAACAGATGAAGGTACTAAAGCTGGTGATGATGCAATTAAAGTTTTAAGTGCAGACGGTCTTGAAGTGACTATTGATTTATCGGTTCTTTATCATGTTATTCCTAATGATGCACCACGTTTATTGCAACAAACAGGAGTTGATTATGAAGATAAAATTGTGCGACCAGTTACACGCACACGCATAAGAGATAATGCAGTTTATTATGATGCAGTTTCTTTGTTTTCTACCAAGCGCGATGAATTTCAGCAGCGTATTTATAAAACAATTGAAAAAGATTTTAGCAGCAGAGGTTTGTTACTGGAAAATTTATTGATACGCAATATAACTTTGCCTCAAAGTGTAAAGCAATCTATTGAACAAAAAATAAGTGCAGAACAAGATGCGCAAAAAATGCAGTTTGTTTTACAGAAAGAGCAACAGGAAGCACAACGTAAAAGAATAGAAGCACAAGGCATTTCAGATTATCAAACCATCATTAGTCAAAGTTTAACAGATAAGCAGTTGCAGTATGAAAGTATAAAAGCGCAACTGGAAATAGCAAAATCGCCAAATACAAAAATTATTGTTATAGGTAAAGGCAATACACCACTTATTATGGATACACAAAAATGATTAAATATTTTTGCTGATAAATTAATATGATGAATAAAGTTGAATTAGTACGCGTACATGGTGATTATGGTTTTGAAGTGAAAGATGCTTATGGTCATTCCGTAAAAATTGATAACAGCCCCGATCACGGTGGTGATAATTTTGGTGTGCGCCCAATGCAATTATTATTAATGGGATTGGCAGGCTGCAGCGGCATGGACGTAATTTCCATTTTAAAAAAACAACGACAAAAAATTATAGATTATAAAACAATTGTGCGCGGAGAAAGAGAAGCCGGAGTAGAACCTTCGTTATGGAAATTTATAGAACTTGAATTTATAATTTATGGTGATGTGGAGGAAAACAAAGCGCAACGCGCCGTGGAATTATCGGTTAATAAATATTGTTCTGTTGCAGCAACTTTAATGAAAGCCGGCGCAACAATTAAATGGAATGTAAAAGTTGAAAAAAGTTAAGAGCGTATAAGGCATCTCGCTGTTATCAAATCTTTATGTTACTTCGCACTTTTTGTGCCTTCAAGATTTGTAACGCTAATAAATTAATAATAAGTAATGAGTAAAACCTCCAACAAAAATTTAAATCCAATTACAGAAGCAATAAGAATTCAAATTCCGCGCACAGGTGAAATGGAACATTCAACACCAATGTATTTGAGCAGCAGTTTTATGTTTGATGAAGCAGAAACTATGCGTGCCGCTTTTGCTGATGAGAATGATGAAAATATTTACAGCCGTTTTAGTAACCCAAATGTAGATGAGTTTATAAAAAAGATGTGTGTGCTTGAAGGTGCAGAAGCCGGCTTTGCAACTGCCAGCGGAATGGCAGCAGTATTTGCATCAATATTTGCTTTATTAAAACAGGGCGATCATTTAATATGCTGCAGTTCTGTGTTTGGAAGTACACATACAATGGTTACAAAATTTCTTCCGCGCTATGGTATTGAAACAACACTCGTTGCTGCAAATGATAATGAAGCATGGGAAAAAGCAGTGAAGTCAAACAGTAAAATGGTTTACATTGAAACGCCTACAAATCCTCAATTAGAAATTATAGACCTTGAATGGGCAGGAAATTTTTCGAGGAAACATAACTTAATATTTAATGTTGATAATTGTTTTGCTACACCATTATTACAAAAACCTGTTGATTACGGCGCTGATTTGATTGTGCATTCTGCAACAAAATGGATTGACGGGCAAGGTCGCGTTTTAGGCGGCGTGGTTGTTGGTAAAAAAGATTTGATTAAAGATATTTATTTGTTCAGCAGGAATACAGGTCCTTCTTTATCGGCTTTTAATGCATGGGTTTTAAGCAAGAGTTTAGAAACACTTGATGTACGTTTACAACGCCATTGCGAAAATGCAATTAAAGTTGCCGAAACATTGAAGCAACATAAAAATGTTGAATCAGTTAAATATCCGTTCTTAAAAAATCATCCGCAATATGCCATTGCGAAAAAGCAAATGAAAGCCGGCGGCGGTATTGTTTGCTTTGAAATAAAAGGTGGAGTTGAAAGCGGCAGAAAATTTTTAAACAATTTAAAAATGCTTTCGATGACAGCAAATTTGGGTGATACAAGAAGTATTGCATCGCATCCTGCAAGTACAACACATTCAAAACTTACAGAAGAAGAAAGATTAAGCGTTGGTATTACGCCGGGTTTAATAAGAATTTCTGTTGGGCTTGAATATGCTGATGATATAATTAATGATTTAAACCAGGCTTTAGATTAAGTGCCGGTAATCATTCCTTCATATTTAAAAGCAGGCGATACAATCGGAATGATTTGCCCGTCTGGTTTTATGCCTTTTGAAAAAACACAAAAATGTATTAATACTTTACAGCAATGGAATTTTAAAGTTGAAGTTGGGAAAACAGCAGGTAATCAATATAATTATTTTTCAGGAACAGATGAAGAGCGCTTGAATGATTTGCAATTAATGTTAAATGATGAAAACATTAAAGTCATTTTTTGTGCAAGAGGTGGTTATGGGCTAAGCCGGATAATTGATAAAATTAATTTTGAAAAATTTATTCAGCAGCCAAAATGGATTATTGGCTACAGCGATATTACTTTATTACATGCGCATATTTATTCAAATTTCAATATTGCTTCTTTACATGCCCCAATGGCTGCTGCATTTAATGAAATAGAAGAAAGCGAAAAATATATCATTTCAATTTATAAAAGTTTGATTGGTGAACAACAAACTTGTACATGTGCTTCGCATAATCTAAACAGAATTGGTTTTTGCGAAGGCGAATTAGTTGGTGGAAATTTATCGCTGCTTGCGCACATTATCGGTACTAAATCTGATATCAACACAAAAAATAAAATTCTTTTTATTGAAGATATTGGAGAATATAAATATAATATTGACAGGATGCTAATGCAATTAAAACGTGCAGGAAAATTAGATGCACTTGAAGGTTTAATTGTTGGAAGTTTTACAGAAATGAAAGACACAACAATTCCTTTCGGACAAAATATTGAAGAAATAATTTTCGATAAAGTGAAAGAATATAATTATCCTGTTTGTTTTGATTTTCCTGTTGGCCACGTAAAAGAAAATTACGCACTTAAAATTGGTGTTAATTATAAACTTGATGTTACAGATAAAGTTTCTTTAGAAGAAGTTAAATGAATATGTGTTTATATAACTTAAGTTATTTATTTCCCCCATCCCCATTCTAAAAAATAAGGAAATGCTCTTGCCCAAGTAGGCACATCATGTTTGCCATCTTCTATTTCAAAATATTTTATGCTTGTATCATCATAACCTTTTTTCTTTAGTTCTTTTATAATATCAAGCGTATCATCAATCGCATCTATCACACCATTATTATTGCGGTCTGCTTTTTCATCTAATGCGCCACATTCAAAAAATAATTTCAGCCAGGGATATAATTTTCCTTTTTTTATTTGCTGATGCATAATACGGTGTTTTGTATCATCATAATCTTCGCGATAACCTTTACTGCGCCACCATAACGACCCGCTAAAAACACCAACATTTGCAAATTCATGTGCATGATTCCAAACAATATCCAATGCACTTAATCCACCCAAA
>CAXSDU010000090.1:0-10585 GCA_964236165.1 uncultured Parafilimonas sp.
ATGGTTGCCAGCTATGTATTTAATAACTGCACATAAAAAAGGTATTAGCTCATGCCAGCTTGCAAGGGATTTGGGAGTAACACAAAGAACAAGCTGGCTCCTTTCACATCGTATTAGAGAAATGGTTAAACCACATGCAGATGTTCCGCTTTCCGGTAAAATAAAGATACAAATTTGAGCGCAATAATGCTTTTGATTATAACTATTACGATATTATAACAGATGCAAACCGGGTTGCTGATTGTTATGCCATTTGTAGGAATAAAATAGATTATGTAAAGCGATTGACAATTCTTATGAAACCAATTGCTTCAAAATCTTCATCAGCACCTTTTCATCTTTTGTAAGTGTGTTGGGTGTATCAGGTTCTTCAATACCATCTAGTTCTTTCAGATATTTTTCAATTTCATCTTTTTCATACAAATCAAGAATTCCGGGATGCACATAATATTTTTTACAAACTGTTCTTGTGTTACCCAATTTCAAACTTACTTCATTAAGCGCTGCTACAATATTAGATTTACGTTGTGTTGCTGTTTCTACTTTTTCAAGGCATTTTAAACAACGCAGCATTTGTAAAGAACCTGCCCATGTTCTAAAATCTTTTGCCGTAAAGTCTGCATTGGTAATTTGGTGAATATAATTATTCAGCATACTTGAATCAATTGTTTTTCTTTCTCCTCTTTCATTATAATATTGAAACAACTCTTTGCCGGGAATATCCCTGCAATCTTTTACTGCTTTAGCTAGCCGTTTATTTTGTAATGATATATTATGTGCTACGCCGCTTTTACCTTTAAAAGCAAAAGTCATTTTATTACCACTGATTTTTACATGCTGATCTTTTAAAGTAGTCAACCCAAACGAACCATTCATTTTTTCATACTCTGCATTACCTACACGTATGTAAGTTCTTTCCATTAAACTTATTACTGTTGCCAATACTTTTTTTTCTGAAAGTTCTTTATGCTGCATGTCTTCTTCAACCTGTATGCGCAATTGTGGTAACACTTTTCCAAACTCGTATAGGCGGTGAAATTTTGTTTGATTACGTAAAACATTCCACAGTGCATGATAGCGGTATTGCTTGCGGTTTTTTACATCATAACCCGTTGCCTGCAAATGCCCGTTTTCATAATAACATATCCATACATTGCGCCATGCAGGTGGCAGAACTAATTTTTTAATTCGTTCTACATGCTTTTTATTTTTAAGCGCAGCATTATTGAATTTGTAAGAAAAATCTTTCCCTTTTTTAATTCTTATAATTCCAGATTCTTTATCATTAACATATACAAGGCTTGCTGCTTCGGCGGCATGCGAATAATCTTTAGTTAATTGTATAAATTCTTTGTGCGAAAGATCTACAGCACTCATAAAAAATATTATTTCATTTTGTTAGATGCAGCAAGTTTAAGAAATAAGTTGTTCAATTGTTTGCAGTGACAAAGGTTTTTCAATAATTTTTAGTCTTGGATGTTCAGGCAATACTGGTGTGCTTTTATACGCACTTATCAAAAAGATATTTGCATTAGGTAATTGATTTAGCAACCATTCTGCTTTGGTCCAACCTTGAGAGTCTGGCAGATTGTTATCAAGAAAAATTATATCTGGATCAAAATTCAGAGCTTGTTTAATTCCATCATTTAAGCGATGAGATGTTTCAACTGCAAAATGTCTTTTTGTAAGAAAATTTTTCAGCAATATGCACAAATCAATTTCATCATCAATAATTAATACCTTTTTCAACTTAATAATTTTTTTATGATAGCAATGCTATTAATAGAAAATTGGATTATTGTAAAAACATAATCTGTGCCATACAAACTAATTTTAATAAGTAAACAACTGTTATTTATAATCTATAAATTCTTAACTAAATTGTTTGTGTTTGTACATTAATATAATTATACATAAAAAAAATTAAGTATTTAACTTTACGTAGATTAACTTCCACAATTTCAAAGATTGTTTTTTTGAGGATAGAAATAATCAATTAAACTTATTAATCCATAAGATTGGTCTTGTAGTTGTATAATGTTTAGCACCTTCATTTAATTGTATAATTATAAAAAAAATTCATGACTAAAGTTTTAGTAATTGATGATGATCGCGATATGTGCCTGCTTTTAAAAAAATTTTTAGAAAGAAATAATTTTGAAGTAGTTGATTTTACCACGGGAAAAAAAGCTTTGACCTGGTATGATGAAAATGTACCGGATATAGTGCTTTGCGATTTGCGTCTTGAAGATATGAGTGGTCTTGAAGTGCTTAAAAAAATGAAATCTACAAATTCTAATCTTCCTTTTTTAATTATTACAGGATATAGTGATGTAAAAAGTGCTGTTGAAATAATGCGTCACGGAGCTTATGACTATATAACAAAACCATTGTTTCCTGATGAAATATTAGCTACTATAAAGCAAGCTTTAGCAAATGGTGGTGCCGTAAAAACACAGCCTGTTGCTAAAGAAAAAAAGCCGGAAGTAAAAAATACAAACGGAGAACAGGAATTTGAAATGGCAGAAGATTATGTTGTTGGTCCAAGCACAGCATTTCAACAAATACTAAAACAAATACGCCTTGTTGCACCTACAAATTATAGTATTATAATTTATGGTGAAACCGGAAGCGGCAAAGAAGCAATTGCTAACGAAATACACAGGCACAGCAAACGTTCGAACGAACCATTTGTTGCTATTGATTGTGGTGCCTTAAGTAAAGATCTTGCAGCAAGTGAATTATTTGGTCATGAAAAAGGTTCATTTACAGGAGCGCTAAATCAAAAAGTTGGCAGTTTTGAAATAGCAAATGGCGGAACAATTTTTCTTGATGAAATTGCAAACCTTTCTTATGAAGTACAGGTTTCTCTTCTACGTGTTGTACAGGAAAGAAAAATACGTAGGGTTGGTGGAACAAAAGATATTGAACTTGATGTAAGAATACTTGTTGCAAGCAACGAAAAATTGTGGAATGCAACACAGTCAGGTAAATTCAGAGAAGATCTCTATCATCGTTTTAACGAGTTTAGTATAGAAATTCCACCATTGCGTGAACGTAAAGAAGACATCATGCATTTCGCAAATCATTTTCTTAATGTTACTAATAAAGAATTAGAGAAAAATGTAACAGGTTTTTCATCAGACGTAATTAAAGCTTTTAATAATTATGTTTGGTATGGCAACCTGCGTGAATTAAGAAATGTAGTTAAGCGTGCCGTTTTATTAAGTGATGGAGAAGCAGTAGAATTAAAAAGTCTTCCGTTTGAAATAACGAATTACGAAAAATTAAATGAGCTTATTCCTGATCAGTCTTTTATAGCTACCTCGCTAAATGAAATGCAACAACAAGCGCCTGAAAAAATAATTAGCGTAACAAAAAATCGTAATGGAGATCTTAATCTCAAATCAGCAAGTATAGATGCTGAATACGAAACTATTTTAGCAGCATTAAAGCAGGTAAACTTTAATAAAAGTAAAGCTGCAAAACTTATGAAGATTGACAGAAAAACGTTGTACAATAAAATAAAAGAATATCAATTACTCAACAATAAAGATTAATGATTTTTGAATTCAACTGCATATTAAATTATTTAATTTTTATGCAATCAATATAATGATGCAAAATATTAACGTACTAATTATTGATGATGATGAAGATGATTATTTTATTACAAGTGATTACCTGAAAAATATTCCAGATAAAAATTTTATTATTGATTGGTGTTATAATTACAATAATGCTTTTGATGAAATAAAAAAAGAAAAGCATGATGTTTATCTTGTTGACTACCGGCTTGGTGTAAAAACAGGTATAGATCTTATAAAAGAATCAGTGACGCTTCATGCAAGTGCACCTTTTATTTTGCTTACAGGTAAAGGCGATATAAATATTGATGAAGAAGCCATGAAGCTTGGCGCATTCGACTATCTTATAAAATCAGAGTTAAATACTGAGAAACTTGAAAGATCTATTCGTTATTCAATAGACAGGGCAAGAACATTAAACGAAATACGAACTAAAGAAAAAAAATATCGTAACATATTCGATAAGTCGAGTGATGCTTTTTTTGTTGCAAATGATAAACTTGCTTTTACTGAAGTTAACGCTGCTTTTGAAAAATTACTTTCGTGCAATGAAGCGCTTTTATTGGGCTTGAAATTAAATGACTTATTAATTAACAATCATGTGGCGAGAAAGCTTGCCGAAGATTTGAAACATAAAGGTTATATTGAAGATTGGCAGGTAGAAGTACGCTATAAAACAAACGAATTAAAGCAATGTGTTATTTCTGCTACAAAAGAAAAAAATGTTGAAGGCAAAACTTATTATCAGGGAATCTTTCATGATATAACATTGATAAAAAAAGCGGAGCGTACTGCATTGCGTGCAGAAAAATTAGCCGCGACCGGAAGACTTGTAAGAACGCTGGCGCATGAAGTAAGAAATCCTATTAATAATATTAATCTTTCAACAGAACATTTGCGTTCGTTTGAATTGCCTGATGAAACTGGATTATATCTCGATATTATAACACGAAACAGTTTACGCATTAATGATTTAATAAAAGAGCTTTTAAATAGCTCAAGACCTTCAGAAATTCAAATGAAGGAATCCATTTTGCAATCGGTTATAGATGAAATTGTAAATATTTCAAGAGATAGAATAGGTCTTAAAAACATTGATCTGCAGGTTGATTATCCCAAAGATTTAGTGATAATTTTTTGTGATGCAGAGAAAATAATATTAGCACTTTTAAACATTCTTACAAATGCAATAGAAGCTATTGAGCACAGTAATGGAAGAATATCAATTGTAGTAAAGAATGATAATGAAAATGTAGTTATCGAAATTACAGATAATGGCAGTGGCATAAGCGAAGAAAAATTACCGCGTTTATTTGAACCTTATTATACATCAAAACGCAATGGCATAGGATTGGGACTTGCCTCAACATTAAATATTATACAGGTTCATGGCGGTTCTATAGAAATAAATTCAGAAGAAAATAAATTTACAGTTTTTAATATTTTGTTGCCTTTAAAAATCCCAGCTTTAAGCGATAATTCATTCCCTATGTAGAATTAAATGCGCATAAAAAATAAATTTAGGTTTTTTTATCATTTTCTTCTAATATAACTAACTGGCATATTTTTTACTTTTTATAAACTATTCTTAACAAATAAAATTTAATCATGAGAAGTATTCTTTACATCATAGCAGTTGTTTGCATTATCGGGTGGCTGCTTGGTTTTTTTCTTTGGACAGCCGGAAATCTAATTCATATTTTGCTCGTAATTGCTGTAATTTCTATATTACTTGCAGTAATTGGAGGAAGAGGAACTTCATAAAACTTTTAGTTTAAAATTATAATTCTCCAAAATTTATTTCTTAAATAAAATGATTCCCGCTTTAACAAAAGCGGGAATTTTTATTAAAGCCAGCTTAAAAAATTTTATTGATTAAACTTTTTCACGTGATGTCTTTCTCTATACTATCTAACTAATATTAATATAGTTAAGAACTTAAATTATGAAAAAGAAACACATACTTATTGCAGCTTTTTCTGCTGGCACTGCAATATTTTTTGGTTGCACCAAAGAACCATTAAACAATCTTACGCCCGCTGAATCGAGAATCTATGTTACAAACAGAGATTCATCAGTAAACTTTGATAATTATAAAACCTTCAGCATTTCAGATTCTGCAGATGTTTTAGACAATGGACAAACATATAAAGATCTCACACCTGTTGATCAGGCATATATTGATGCAGTAAAAAAATACATGCAAACAAAAGGATACATTTTAGTGAGTAAAAATTCTAATCCTGATTTAGGCATCAACATTAATCGCATTTATAATACCGCTACTGGTTATTATGATAATAATGATTATTGGGATTATTACAGTGATTATTGGGATCCTTATGAATGGGGTTATGGTGGTTATACTTATTATGCTCCTTACAGCTTTGGTATTTACCAGGTTACTGAAGGTGCCGTGAGTGTGGATATGCTTGATTTGAAAAACGCGAATGCAAAAGGAAAAATTGATATTACATGGAATGGCCTTATTCGCGGTGAAGGCATATTCGATTCTTCAACTGCAGATACTTCTGTAAAAGCCTTGTTTGATCAGTCAACTTATTTACAATCCAATTAAAACAATTTATGTATATGAAATATTTCAAGGTTTCGTTTTTGTTTTTGCTGATTGCAGTTGGCTTAACGGCACATGCACAACAGCCTGGTTTACATTTAAATCTAAATTATAGTTATGCAATGCCGTTAGGCAGTTTTAAAACTGATGTAATTAGTAAAAATTTACCACGTGGTGTAACAGGTGATTTACTTTATGGCATTAATAATAAAATTGCCGTCGGACTTGGGCTTGGCTTTCAGGATTTTTATCAGAAATATCCGAGAGATTTATATCCAACGGGCGATCACGAAACTACTTCAGCCGTATTAAGTAATTCAGTGCAAATAATTCCTTTATTAGCAAAAGCTGAAATATATCCTTTAGGGGGAAAACGTTCGATTGTACAACCATATCTATCTGCAGGCGTAGGTCTGGGTATTGTAAGTTTTACACAATATCTCGGCGAATTTGGCGGTGCTGATAATAGGGCAGGGTTAATGTTGCAAGGTGGTGCCGGCATAAAAATTCCGTTTAATATTACAAATACTGCGGGCTTTAATTTAGGCGCTAATTACAATATGATTAATTATAAAAGAAATGGATTTGATGATTTTAATAATCTTAGCCTGCAGGCTGGTTTATATTTTCCCTTAAGATAATCTTCTGCAGAATTGTAAATAATTTTAGCACATGGTTTGTTTATAAAATCGACGTAAAAAATTCATTATGAAAAAACAAATTTTAAAGTACCTGCTCTTTTTGTTTGTATTTATCATCACATCCCAATTAAGCCATGCACAAGTTAGAGTTTATGTAAAAGTTAGACCCACAGCTACTGTAGTAAAGCGGCCTGCAACACCGCATAAAGGTTATGTTTGGGTGGGCGATGAGTGGACGATACAAAACGGAACCTATGTACATACAGACGGTCACTGGGTTGCACCGCGCAGAGGATATGCATGGGTGCCTGGTCATTGGTTTAAAGAAAGAAGAGGTGAATATTGGATTGCGGGACATTGGAGAAGATCATAAATAGGTAATATTTATTTACAAAAAGCTGTTACATAGTAACGGCTTTTTTATTTTAAAAACATCAGCTTCATTAATATTATTTTTGAAAAAATCATCATGCATAATTTCAGTTATTTTAATGATACAATTATTGCTATTGCAACGCCGCCCGGTATTGGCGCAATTGGAGTGCTACGTATAAGTGGCAGTAATGCAATTGGTATTATCAATTCAATTTTTGTATATAAAGATTTATTGCAACAGCCATCTCATACATTACATGTTGGAATTTTAAAAAATAATGATGAAATAATTGATGAAGTAGTTATTTCATTATTTAAAAATCCGCGTTCTTATACCGGAGAAGATATTGTAGAAATTTCATGTCATGGTTCTGCTTTTATTCAACAAAAAATTATTGATGTATGTATTGCAAAAGGAGCGAGATTAGCCAAAGCCGGTGAATTTACGCAACGTGCATTTTTAAATGGCAAGCTGGATTTAACGCAAGCAGAAGCTGTTGCAGATTTAATTGCAAGCAATACAGAAGCAAGCAAAAATGCTGCACTACAAAACATGCGCGGCGGTTTTTCAAATGTTTTGAAAGACTTGCGTGCACAACTAATTAAGTTTTCTGCATTAATAGAATTAGAGCTTGATTTTTCCCAGGAAGATGTTGAGTTTGCTGATAGAACGCAATTGTATAATTTAATTATTGAAGCCGAAGATGTAACCCATAATTTACTGCAATCATTTAAACTCGGAAATGTAATTCGCAATGGCGTGCAGGTTGCAATTATTGGTAAACCCAATGCAGGGAAATCAACTTTGCTTAATACTTTATTAAACGAAAATCGTGCAATCGTAAGCGAAATTGCCGGCACAACACGTGATACAATTGAAGAAATTATAAACATTGAAGGTGTTTTATTTCGGCTTATAGACACAGCAGGAATTAGAGCGAGCGAAAATGAAATTGAAAGTATTGGCGTTGCAAAAAGTTTAGAAAAAATGCACAATGCTGATATTGTAATTTACTTGTTTGATTGTGTGCATGAAACCAGGGAACAAGTTTATGCAGAACAAAATCAATTAGTATCTGCAAACAAAAAATTTATACTTGTAGGCAATAAACTTGATTTATTAAACGCAGGTAATTTAATAGCAAGATTTGAAAATATAAATGCATTATTTATATCAGCTAAAGAAAATATGCATGTGAATATTTTAAAAAAAGAACTGGTTGATAGCGTTGTAACCGGTAATATAAAAATCGAAAATATAATTATTACAAATGCACGGCACTTTGAAGCTTTACAAAAAGTAAATGATACAATAACCGATATAAGAAAAGGTTTAAATGAAAAGTTAACCGGCGATTTAATTGCCTTAGATATTCGAACTTGCCTGTATTATCTTGGAGAAATTACAGGTCAGATTACCAACGAAGATCAGCTTGATTATATATTTTCAAAATTCTGTATCGGAAAGTAACTACAAACAAAAAAATTAGAATCCAACTATAAAACCCACAAAAACCTTTCCTATATTGTATTTCCATTTTCCAAAAATTAGTAACTCTTTTTGTTTTATTATTTATACTTAAATGTGTTTAATGCTATTAATCGTATTTAAATATTTTATAAGTTCAAATATTCGCTTAAAAAAGATTTGCATTCATTGCAGCAAAGAATTTGAAGCGCGTAAGACTACAACAAAAATTTGTTTAGACACAGCCTATAAAAATGAAATCAATTGAAAATATTAAAGCCAAAAAATTTAACTGTCTCTGATCTTTCAAACTTTTGAGCTATTCAAAAAAACTGCTTATTATTTAATCGAGAAGGGTAATATCAAAGCTGTAAATATCTCCCAAAGGAAACCATTTATTAAGCGTTCAGAGATTGATAAGTTGTTCATAACAATAGTAAAATTAAATGGGAATAAAAGTCAACTTAAGCACAAAGACTAATATCAGAAATAGAAAAGTCTATACCTGGATTATATACGGCTATCCAACCTTCTGTTACAAGTGAACCAACAAGAAGAGAATTTTTTAAGACTTTACATATATGAAAAAGCTAAAGCTCCTGTTGACAAACAGCATAACAAAGAAACCTTACAACTTGCGGAAAACAGATAAGGCAGAAACGTGATAACTAACTAATCAAATAGCTAAAACATTTTACATTCTACGCTGAGCTTAGGAGACAATTCTTTTATCATTTGGTTACTGATGCCTCTGACCCTGTACCTGCAACTATCGAAAACGAAATTTATGCAGCGAGGCTTAAATATCTTCCCCCATTGGTAAAAACACGTTGGCAGATGCTTCTGCAACAAGAGGATTGCCTTATGTGGAAATGGCGAAACCGGAATCATAATCCGCAACGACAAGGCTTAAATTCTACTATTATAGACGGAGGTTTAGAACCGGATAATGTATTTCAGTAAGATCCGCAAAATGATATTCAAAACAGTAACTACAGCGCAATGTGGGATGCCCAGGTTTATTTTTGGACTGATGCTGCAATAGGCGCAGGTTTAAGAACACGTGTTAAAGGGCTTGATCAGCTAAAAAGTTTATTGAATGCAGGTTCAATTTACTCTGATCCTACGGCTACAGGTCCTATAAACCCAAGCATAGCAGGTTTAAGAAATAATGGACTAATAATTAATTGCCCTGTGATTGCTCAGCCGGATACTTCTCAACCATAAATAAATCCAAAGACAATAATAAAATATCACATAAGTATCACTTTCAAATGGGATATTTCGTGATACAAATGTTATACATGAAATTATTTAGTGGCACTGGCTTTGATTCATTAACTGTAAAAATTATATGAAAAAAATTATTTGTTTGCTTGCTGTTGTTTGTTGTTCTTATTCTGTCTTTGCGCAAGACTCATCTATGCAAAATAAAGCTATGATGCATAAAAGCATGAAGATGAAAGATGGGGTTTACATGAAAGATGGTAAAATGATGGAAATGATGAATGGGAAAAGCATGATGATGGATAAAGACATGACAATGAAAAATGGCACTACGATTATGACTGATGGCACCATGAAA
This sequence comes from uncultured Parafilimonas sp., assembly GCA_964236165.1. Lineage (GTDB taxonomy): Bacteria > Bacteroidota > Bacteroidia > Chitinophagales > Chitinophagaceae > Parafilimonas. Next base: position 10,232 of record CAXSDU010000090.1, read on the forward strand.
ATGAAAGATGGCAGCACAAAAATGATGAAAGATGGTGAGATGATGTCTTCCGATGGTAAAATGAGTATGATGAAGATGGATCACGACATGAAGATGATGCATGACTCAACTAATTCGCAGTAAAAACTTCTGATGTTTTTAAAAGCTGCCAACTTAAGGCAGCTTTTTTTATTAGGTTACTTATCTTCATTACAACTTAGTTTAAATGCAGAACGTGCTTTTATTAATGCATTACTAATTATCAAATTAATGATACATAAGTTTAATTAATTTTTCATGCATTAAAATGGATAACCAATAGCAAGATTAAAAATTAAATTATCTTTTCTCCATTGGCTGCTGCCAAAATCAACT
>CAXSDU010000090.1:10595-15294 GCA_964236165.1 uncultured Parafilimonas sp.
ATGTATATGGAAGGCGCAGAGGAAATGCAAGATCAAGCCTTAATACAAGAATACTTATATCAAACCGTAAACCTACACCTGCATCAACTGCAACTTGGTTTAAAAAATTACTCGTGAATTTTGATCCCGGTTTGGTTGGGTCATCGTTTAAAGTCCAAACATTTCCTGCATCAGCAAATAATGCATAACGAACAATAGAAAATAGTTTTGCACGATATTCAAACATACCTAACAACTTAACATCACCAGGCTGATCAACAATAAATGAATCTGTCCGATTAAAATCGTGATAAGAACCCGGACCTAACATCCTTGCTTTAAATCCACGCAAATCACTAACGCCGCCAGCAAAAAATTCTTTAATAAAAGGTACATTCAAGCTGTTGCCATAAGCATAACCAACGCCGGCGTCTATTCTTGTATTGAACGATCTAAATTGATTTCCTAAACGCAGGTAATGCCTGAAGTCTGCCTCAAACCGGATATATTGTGTAAATGGTGAATTAAAAATAAATTTTTGATTACCTTTTTCAGCATTGGCACCAGTTATTAATCCTATTAAATTACCAGATACATCAATATTACCATTAAAATAAAAATTGCTATTATGACTGTTTGGTTTTGCAAGCGAATTGTAATTGTAGTTATATATCGAACCCAAAATAAATTGCTTTTCTATACTTCTTCCCAAAGAAATATCTCTATCAATTGCATGTTGAAAACTATCTGTAATATTTGCCGGCTGTACATAATTTATATTAATAAGTGTAAGCTGATTTTCACTTGTAATATTATTTTTCCATGTATAACCATAGCTGCCATTAATAGAAGTTAAAAGATATTCTGATGTACGATTATATAATTGATAGCCTGCGCTAAATTTTGTTTGAGGCACATAAGCACTGCTGGTATTAAGATGAAATGGAGAAAGAATTCTTGGCAAATACAAATCTGCTTCAAGCCCTGCAGTTAATGTACTCACGTTTACCCCGGATGATAATTGCTTTTCTATTCCTGCATTTGCAGCAATGGTTAAAAGCTCCGCTCCTTTTAATAAATTTCTGTTGCGCCAGTTAATTGTAAATTCTGTTCCTGTTGCATTGTTTGAACGCTGCAATGCAGATACTTCAAAGCGAATTGATTTTTTATTTGTAGGTGTTAAATAATAATATGCATCTAATGTTTGAGTAGAATCGCCCGGCTCAAAACGCACCTTTACAAACTTGTAAACACCCAGTGTTATTAAACGATTAAGCGAAAGATTATGATTAGTGCGATTATATACATCGCCCGGTTTAAATACCAGTGTTCTGCTGAAAACTTTTGGATTAAATTTATTGTATGGGTCAATAATAGTATAGCCTTCAAATTTTTTTGCGCCAATCAAACTTGTATCGCTGTTTATGCTAAAGTTTGTAAATACATACACATCTTTTATATAATAAGGCAATCTTGAAACCTGCGGTGTTTCGGGCTTAACAACCATGTCAAGATCTACCTTATGATTACCTACAGTAGAATCATAATTTTCTAATAAATAATCAGGACTAAAATAATAAAATCCATGTTCTTTTAAATTCGCATCAATCCTTGCACGCTCTGCTTTTATAGCATCAAGATCAAACGGATCTTTAGCTTTTAATATAATCTCTTTTTTATTTATAGCTGTTGCCTGTATTTGTTTGGCAAGCACACTTAATCATGCGGATAAGTAGATGAATCAATTTTATATTGCGCATCAATTAATGCTGTATAAGTAACTTTTAATTTTTTATGTTTTATTGAAGTATCTATTTGTACAGAATCCCTGAAATATCCTTTATTATCCAAATGATTTTGTATAACCTCCCTGTTTTTTTCAAGTGCAGAATACGATGCAATAACAGGCGGTTCACCTACTTTATATTTAAGCCAGAATTTTAAACCTTTTTTCTTTTTGGGTTCTTTAACCATGTTGAATACGGCAAGCTTAAAGCGAACACCAAGCAAAGTTGAATTAGGCTTTGGGCGAACCAATTCATGCATCTGTGCCTGAAGGTTTTTACGTTCGCCTTTAGAAATTTTTTCGGTTGATTTTATTTTTTCAACTGAACCAATAAACAAAGCCTGGTTTGCGCCAAGATGCTTTGTGTTATCGCAAGATGTAACCAAAATTATCATCAACCCAAATACTATAATTTTATTAAGCCTCATTTTCAATTTTTGGATTCACGTTTATTTTATAAGATGTTTATCAGATATTTAGAAAGTAGCATCCTAATTTGATCTTATTATTCACCGGTTTGTTGTGATGTCTGTTCGCTTAGCTGCTCGTTCTTTTTTTCTTTCTGTTGCTTATCTGTTTGCTTATTATGTTTTCTTATTTGCTTTTTTGTTTTGTGTCCAGTAAATAATTCTTTCAGTTTATTATAATCAAATGTGAGTATAAAACTTACACCGGTTTCTACAACCTGCCCGTCAATAACACCTTCGTATTCATTTAAACGATACACGCGAATAAGATAGCGACCATCTTTTGTAAGCTGATAATCGACTGAAAGATCACCACCCGGCGTTGATGAACTTTGATTTGCAGTGCTCGGACCTTCAAGTTCAAAATTGCTGCCCACGTTTACACGCAACCTGTCATTCAATAATTTTTTTGAAACAGTTACATTTAAATCAGTTCTGTTAGCTGCAGTACCACTTGAATAATCAGTGCCGGATGTTACACCAAAATTTACATCTACACCTTTTATTAAACTGCCTGCAAGCTGATTTAACTGATCGGTTAAAATACGACTTGCACTTTCTCTTATAGAATTTTCAATTCCGCCACCACCACCAGAACTTGCAAACGGATTTTCCTGTACAAATCTTCCTAACAAAAGCAAAGCAAAAACCTGTTTATTTAATTCATTTTCATCTCCGCGAACCTGTTGCAGTTTTGTATCAACATCACTCCATTCAGTTGATTGGCGTGTTGGTAACGTTATATCAAAAGTTATAATTGGTTTTAGCAATTCGCCCGTCATGTGCAACGCAACCTGGAACGGTAATTTTTCTTTATAACGTGTAATTTCTTCTGATGATCTGCCTGCAAGTGAAGATTGCATAAGATCAATAGGAGCTGTATTGGCAACGTAAATTGCAGTAACATCAATATTCGCAGCTGTTGGATCGCCTGTCCATGTAATTGTACTGCCCTGTTGAATAAGAAACTGGCGCTTTAAAAGACTTAATGAAAGATTGTATGATCCGCTTTGTAACTGATAACTTCCCGTGAGTGTTACCTTACCGCTTTTATCAATTCCGCCGTTTAAGTTAGCAGTACCTTTTAAGGTAAGTGCATCGCCATTTCTTTCATCTACAATAATTGTAAATCTTGCTGCGCTGTCTGTAACAATATCTGCACTAATATCTGCACCGGTTACTTTTGAAATAGCTGTTGAATCTAAAACATAATTGTTGGTAATTGTATCTGCCGGATGATCTTTATCAACAAATTTTACAACACCATCTCTGCTTACAACTTCAGGATCGCTTTGCGGCAAAACCAATGCAAAATCTGTTTCTTTATTTATTCTTAATTTACCTGTAACAGTTGGCGAAGCCATATCACCTTTTATGGTAGCATTTGCATCTATATTTAGTTTGCCGTATATCAGCCTGTCTGTTGCCTGCGGCGCATCAACTAATGTAAAATCATTAGCTTTTAAAGTAAGATCAAAACTATAATTTTTAAAATCTGTTGTAGCAATATCTCCATCAAGTACAGCTTTTTTACCTAACGAATCAAGCAGTGTAAATTTATTAAAATGTATTCCTTTTGAATTAATACTAATCGCATCATTTGGAATAGTAAATCTTTCGCCGGAAATAGTTGGCACAAGTGAAGCATTTACAAAATTAAATTTACCATCAACTGCAGGTTTATCTGTTGTTCCCTGAATTTTTACATTGCCTTTTAAAATTCCTTTTATATCATCTAACTGACCAACAGCAAATGGTTTTACAATGCCAAGATTCAAACTGTTCATCAATAAATTCAAATCCATTCGTCCTTCGCCTGTATAATAATTTCCGGTCACGCGCAAATCATTTCCATTGCCAGTTAAAGAAATATCTGCCGTGTACGCATTGGCTGTTTGATTATTTACTTTGATTTGTACATTACCAATTGTATCTAATTTATAAGTAAGACTACTTACTGTTATGTCTGAAGTAAATACAGGATTTTTTGTTGGATTAGTAACTTCTGCTGTTCCGTTTATTGTTCCTGATGCAAGTAAAGAATCCTGGTGCGCCAGTTTTGTTATAGTTGATATTTCAAAGTTTTTCAGATCAACTTTTATTGGCGCAGAAACAGATTGTGCTGTGCTGTTTATATTTAAAGATTGAGCGCCCTGGCTTATTCCAAAATTATTTACAATAACACCGGTTGAATCATATTGAATTGTGTTCCCCGCACCAACATTCCATTTGCTGTAATCTAATGTAAGATCAGGTTTCAGGCTAATTTTAAAACCGCTGCCAACCTGGTTAAGTAAAGCGCCTAAAGCATATTGCGTTTTATCTTTATTATCTTTTGCATCAACATCAACACTCAACTGATTATTTGCAACAGATGCATTTATTGCTGTTTTATATAATTGATTTGAACCTGCTTTTGCGCCCTGAATTGATATATCTGCGTTCAATGCACTTGCGGTTGTTTGAA
>CAXSDU010000091.1:0-219 GCA_964236165.1 uncultured Parafilimonas sp.
TACAATAAACCTTGTGCGCCTTAATGAAAATAATTTTCTTTCTACATTACGTACAAAGCTAACCTGGGGCCTTGATAAAAGAAATTAATTACATACCTGATCTGTTACATAAGAAATTACAGGTATTTTCGTTATAGCTACAATCTTAAATATACCATGCTTAAGAAGGTTGTTGTTTTTATTTTTACAATTTGCTCTGTTGCCTCTTATGGTCAAACA
>CAXSDU010000091.1:256-15185 GCA_964236165.1 uncultured Parafilimonas sp.
TTACAAAAATGATGGTGAATTTGGTATTGGGGTTGGCCTTGGCCATTATTTTGGTGATTTAAATACAAGAGCAGCAATAAACCGTCCAAAATTTTCCGGTGGCATTTTTTTTATAAAGCAGTTTAATAATTATATCGGCCTTCGTATTTCCGGGGATTATGCTTTTTTAGGATACAGTGATATCTATAGCAAGAATGAAGCGCAGCAAAGGCGTAATCTTAGTTTTAATTCAAACGTGTGGGAACTTTCGTTAAGCGGCTATTTTAATTTTTTCAGGTTTATACCAGGTGTAAGCGGTTACAAATTTACGCCCTACCTTTCTTTGGGTGCCGGCGTATTTTCCTACGATCCTTATGCTTATTTAAATAATACAAAGTATTACCTGCGTCAATTAGGTACAGAAGGCCAGAATGTGGATTCATCAAAAAAACAATACGGCACAATGGCTATCTGTATTCCGTTTTCTGTAGGGTTAAAATACAGTATTAGTGAAAATATAAATGTATTTGCCGAAATCGGGTATCGCTTTACTACTACCGATTATTTAGACGATGTGAGTACTGCTTATGCAGGCGCTTCATCATTTATTCTAACGCATCCTGATGGCTCACAGGAAGTTGAAAACCCGGCTTATTACCTGCAGGATCGCAGTTATGAAACCGGTGAACCTATTGGTGAAAAAGGCAGGCAAAGAGGTAACAGTAAGCAAAAAGACGCTTATGCAACCTTTCATGTTGGAATTTCCTTTAACCTAAGCTCGTACAAATGCCCTCAGGCTGGTACGCCTGTGCAGCCTTCTCCCAAGCACTAATACTTTGTATTTCTTTTAAAGAGCATCACTTTTTTTATTCATTAACTTTGTGCCATACCGCGATTTATGGAAGAAGGTTTGAAAGAAAAAATTGATCTCACACGGGTTCCCAATCATATTGCTATAATTATGGATGGTAATGGCCGCTGGGCAAAAGAAAAAGGCCACGACAGGTTGTATGGCCATTTTCATGGCGTTGAAAGTGTAAGGAATATTTTAGAAGGTTGTGCAGATTTAAATATTCAATATTTAACGCTGTATGCATTCAGCACAGAAAACTGGGAAAGGCCTAAAGATGAAATTGACGGACTGATGGAGCTGCTGGTCGATACCATACGAAAAGAAGTTGAAACGCTTAATAAAAATAATATAAAGCTGCATGTAATAGGTGATATGGAAACATTGCCTGTTTATGCAAAAAAAGAGCTTGAAGAAGCACTTATAGAAACCAGTCATAACAACAAATTCAATTTAATACTGGCATTGAGTTACAGCAGCAGGTGGGAAATGGTAAACGCTATAAAAAATATTGCTGTTGATATTAAAGAAGGCAAATTGCTTCCCGTAGACATAAACCAGGATACCTTGCACAGTTACCTTGTAACGAGCGAATTTCCTGACCCTGAATTAATGATACGCACCAGTGGTGAGTACAGGATAAGTAATTTTTTATTATACCAGCTTGCTTATGCAGAATTATATTTTACCTCTACGCGCTGGCCCGATTTCAGGAAAGAACACCTGTATGAAGCTATAATAGATTTTCAGCAACGCCGCCGCCGTTTTGGCAAAACTGATGAACAGTTACATCACCAGCTTCAACAACCTTTTGCATAGTAATAATTACAGTTTTGATTTAACAAACACTTTTAATTATTCAGGTTAATTTGCCTCGCTTTCAGATATAAGCCAGCCAGTATTATCAACATAAAATAATAACCATTACCACGGATGCAATCTCTTTATAGAATTTTCTTTTTCGTTTTTGGTTGCTTTTTCTGTGTTCAGTTTGTTTGCGCCCAAACACAACCACAAGCCCAGCCGGTGCTTCCTGATACAATTATAAATCCTGTACAACGTGATACAACAGGTTTAATAAATATTAATCAGGATACAGTTCCAGTAACTTCTTTAAGTTCTGATTTGCTGAATATCTATAATCAGGCCACTGCAAAAAAATATAAGATTGTTGATATAAAAGTTACAGGTAATAATTATTTTGATCAAAACCTTTTGCTCTCAATTGCCGGTTTAAATATTGGCGATGAAGTAAGTATTCCGGGTGGCGATAATTTTTCAAGGGCTATTAATAAATTATGGAGCCAAAATTATTTTAGTGATGTTGCTATTTACTTAACTTCTATAAAGGGTAATGATATTTCAGTAGAAGTACATGTTACTGAACGTCCCCGGTTATCAAATTATACTTTTAAGGGAATTAAAAAATCTGAACTTGATGACCTGAAACCTAAAACAGGATTAGTTATAAACCGTGTTATTACTGAAAATTTAAAAAGAACAGCTTCTGATGCAGTAATAAAATTTTATTCAGATAAAGGGTTTCGTAATGTAAAGGTTTCTATACAGGAAGTAAAGGATACATCATTACAAAATTCATCTGTATTAGTTTTTTATGTAGATAAAGGACAAAAAGTAAAAATAAGCGAGATTGATTTTGTTAATAATACTGTGAGCGAAACAAAATTAAAATCACAGATGAAAGGTACAAAAGAGAAAAGTCATCTTACACTTTTCCCTTCAAAAGATCGCACTGTTTACAGCGATACTACAAAATATAATTTTCGGGATTATATGAAGGACTGGGGATTTTTATCTTTCACCAAAACGCAGGATGTTCTTGAACCTTATATTAAAATTAAGCCTTTTGCTTCTGCCAAATTTAATCAGAAAAAATATGAAGAAGATAAAGGTAAAGTGATAGATTATTATAATTCTCTCGGTTACCGCGATGCTATTATTGGAGATGATACAACTTATGTTGTTAAGGGCACTAACAACATGCATATTGAAATTCCCGTTGAGGAAGGACATAAATATTATTTCGGAAATGTAAGCTGGAGTGGCAATACAAAATATCCCGATTCACTACTTACTGTTTTGCTCGGTATTAAAAAAGGTGATACATATAACAGCGATATTCTTGATAAAAAATTAGGTATAACCATTGCACCTGAAGGTGCAGATATAAGTGGTCTTTACATGGATGATGGTTATCTTTTCTTTCATGTTGATCCTACAGAAACTTCAGTATATAATGATACAATAGATTATGATATTAAAATTTATGAAGGTCCGCAGGCAACTTTCAAGAATATAAAAATTTCAGGTAACGAAAGAACAAAAGAATATGTTATTCGCCGCGAATTAAGAACGCTGCCCGGTGAAAAATTTAGCCGTTCAGATGTAATACGCTCACAGCGCGAAATTGCAAATCTTGGTTTTTTTAATCAGGAAAAAATTGTACCCGATATTGTTCCGGATCAGGATAATGGAACGGTTGATCTTACATGGCAAGTAGAAGAAAAATCCGGAGATCAGCTTGAGCTTAGTGCCGGCTTTGGAGGCGGTATTGGTGTAACAGGTACATTAGGTGTTACATTTAATAATTTCTCGGCTAATAATTTCTTTAAAAAAGGAGGATGGAAAGATGGCTTGCCTGTTGGTGACGGGCAAAAATTAAGTTTACGTGTGCAAAGTAATGGAAGAGCATATCGCTCTTACAACGCTTCTTTTACAGAACCCTGGCTCGGTGGCAAAAAACGCAATGCATTTTCTGTAGGTTTATACGATACAAAATTTGCGAATGCTTACGATCCTTCAACCGGTCTTTATACAAGGCAAGCTGCTGATACATCCTTTTTCAGAACTACAGGTTTTTCACTTGGTTTATCAAAGCAACTTAAATGGCCAGATGATTACTTTTCTGCCGGTGTATCATTAGAATATGCGCGTTACCAGCTTAAAAACTATTATATAGATCCTACAAATTTACCAGGTTTCAATAATGGCTTTTCAAATAATGTTAGTTTAAAGTTTACCCTGCAGCGCTTTTCAGAAGATCAGCAAATTTTTCCTAGAGTAGGTTCAAGCTTTATGTTAACACTTCAGTTAACACCGCCTTTTTCTCTTATAGATAAAAACATTGTTAACTGGTCAAATCCATACACGCTTGTAGAATATCATAAATGGCGTTTCACAGGTGAATGGTATGTGCCTTTGGGCAAAGCAACAGGTCCTGATCATAACAAACAATTCGTTCTTAAAATGGCAGCTAAATATGGGTTTATCGGGCGTTATAATGATGAATTAAAAATTTCACCTTTCGAACGTTTTCAGCTTGGTGATGCCGGTTTAAGCAATAGTTATGCATTGCTTGGATATGATATAATTGCACAACGCGGGTATCCTGTTTATCAAACTTCAGATCCAAAAGTTAATCCAGATCAACAGGGTGCTTCTGAATATTTTACCATTTTTAATAAATATACACTTGAGCTTCGTTATCCTTTTGCATTAAACCCCAGCAGCACTATTTATGGCTTAACATTTTTTGAAGCTGCTAACGGCTGGTACTCATTTAAAGATTATAATCCATTTCGTTTACGTCGTTCTGTTGGAGCAGGTGTAAGATTCTTTTTGCCAATGTTTGGTTTGCTTGGGTTTGATTATGGTGTTGGTTTGGATAGATATGGTACAAGTCAGGGTAACTCATTTAAAAATGTAGGACGCTTTACATTTATGCTTGGGTATGAGGCGGAATAATTACATTTAGCATCAGTAGTATAAAAAAATATTGTTGATATGAAAAACATCGCTTTCGCATTTCTTTTTATGCTTGCCGGTACATTAACCGCGCATGCGCAACGATATGCTATTATTGATACAAAATATATATTAAGTAAACTGCCTGATTATGTTGATGCTGATAAAAAGCTGCAGGCAATAAGTGATCAATGGCAAAAGGAGATTGATAATATGCAGGCGCAGTTAAATGATTTGTATAAAAATTACGATGCAGAGCAATATATGCTAAGCGATGATCTTAAGAAAAAACGCGAAGACGAATTATACAATAAAGAAAAAGAAATAAGAGATCTGCAGAAAAAAAGATTTGGTTACGAAGGCGATCTTTTCACTGAAAGAGAAAAGCTGGTAAAACCAATACAGGATAAAGTTTATAACGCTGTGCAAAAATTGGCTGTAGCGCACGGATATGATTTTGTACTTGACAAAAGTGAAGGAATTACTATTATCTTTGCCGACCCTAAATTAGACCGCAGTAACGATATACTGCAGGAGCTGGGAATAAAAAATTAAAACCACATTTAAATTAAATAATAACAACTCATGAAAAAGTTTTTTTTGATACCTCTTGGTTTTTGTTTGTTTTTAATTACTGCACAAAAAATAAATGCGCAGGCACCTGCATTAAAAGTTGGTGTTTTTGATATTGACATGATGGTAAGAGCATTGCCGGAATATCGTGCTGTAGATAGTCTTACTTCCAGTTATGAACAAGATACACTTCAAACAGAATATCAAACATATCAAAGCGAATACCAGCGCCTTGACAGTACATATAAAGCAGATTCTGCTGCTAAAAGACCACAAAGCGTTTTAGATTATAGTAAGAATTTAAGACAACAAATGGTTTTTAATCTTGTTTACTGGCAGCAGATTTCTCAACAAAAATCTGATCAATACAGAGGTACTTTAGCTCAACCTTTATATGCAAAAGTTGTTAGCGGATATAAAAAAGTTGTGGCAGCTAATAAGTATACACTTATCCTAAAACCTAATACTTATGAAGTAGGTGGAACAACACATCTTGAAAATTTATTCCCTTTGGTAGCAAAAGAAATGGGTATAACTATTGATCCTAATTTGGCGATAGATTTAAATCAGGCTTTACAGGATCCTAGTATAAATCAATCAACACCCCAACAAAAGAAACCATAAATAATTTCTATAGTACAAATAAAAAAGGCTGCGCTAAAGCGCAGCCTTTTTTATTAAATTAAGTGCTATAAAAAAATTCTTCTTTTGTTGTTTTACTGTAATCATTATTAGTTTGCGTTGCAGATCGTAAGACATAAATGCATGTGTTGCAAAGTCACTTTTTAATTTGGGCGACTTTGTGCCAGTGAAAGTATTGATGAAGAATTATTTCTTGTAAGTGAAACTTTAGCAACAATTTCTGACTAAGGAGTAATTTTAAAAATGCCAGCCAATTTTTTAGAAAAGAAAACTGTTTAGAGGCTAAGTTGTTACAATATTAATTACATTTTATGGCAACAATTTTATTAACTGGAGGAACCGGAATGATTGGTACACATCTCCAAAAATTTCTAACTGATAAAGGTTATTTTATAATTGTTTTGATGAGAAATGACGCAAAAAGTATATCATCAGCCCCAAATATTTCTTATGCAAAGTGGAATGTAGAAAAAGGTGAAATTGATAAAGATGCCATCGCAAAATCAGATTACATTATTCATCTTGCCGGCGCAAATGTGGCAGAAAAAAGATGGACAGATAAACGCAAAAAAGAAATCGTTGAAAGCAGAACAAAGAGCGGAGAATTGTTAGTGAAATCAATCAAAGAAATTCCTAACAACATCAAAGCGGTTATAAGCGCATCTGCAATTGGCTGGTATGGACCTGATACATCCGAATCAAAACAAAAAGGTTTTACGGAAGATGCACCTGCAGCAAATGATTTTTTAGGAGAAACGTGTGTGCAATGGGAGGCAAGTATAAAACCGGTTGAACAATTAAATAAACGACTTGCAATTTTTAGATTTGGAATTGTATTGAGTGAGAAAGGCGGCGCCTTAAAAGAATTTAAAATGCCTTTAAAGTTTGGCACTGCTGCAATTTTAGGAAACGGCAAGCAAGTTATAAGCTGGATTCATATTGATGATTTATGCAGACTTTTACTATTTGCAATTGAAAACGAAAATATTTCCGGCATATATAATGCTGTTGCTCCAGAACCTGTAACCAATAAGCAACTTACATTAACGCTTGCAAAAGTTATTCGCGGCAAATTTTTTATTCCTGTTCATATTCCTGCATTTGCATTAAAACTTGCAATGGGAGAATTAAGCATTGAAGTTTTAAAAAGTACAACCGTAAATGATAAAAAAATTATTAATGCAGGCTTTGAATTTTTAAATCCAACTATTGAAGCGGCTCTGGAAAATTTAAAGCGAGCATTATAAATTAAACCATTTATTATTATGTGCAAGCTTTATTATTTGCGCTTTGGATTGTACATGCAGCTTCTCATAAATATTTGCAATATGCTTGCGCACTGTAAACACACTTAATTCAAGCATATCGGCAATGCGTTTTGCATCAAGTCCGCTTACTGTATGTTGCAAAATCTCCTTTTCCCTTTCACTGATAGTTTCCGGAAACGCCGTAGTTTTTTTTGTATCTTTTTCGTTAGTTGTTTTACTTAGCATTTGCAAAGCTTTACGCGCAATTGCCGGGCTCATAGGTGCGCCACCAAATTCTAAAACATTTATAACGGCATTTCTTAATGCATTTGCACTCTCATGCTTTAATAAATAACCTGATGCACCTGCTTTTATTGCTTCGAAAATTTTTTCATCATCATCAAAAACAGTGAGTACAATAAAATGAATTTGCGGGTATAATGTTTTTCCTGAAGCAATTGTTTGTATGCCGCTAAGCTTTGGCATTTCAATATCCATAAAAATAACTTGTGGTATAGCGTGCAGCGGCAATCCTTTTAATTCTTCCAAACATTCCTCTCCATCTGCAGTAATAAAAACAATTTTCCAGTCTGCATGTTGTTGTACTTTTTGCTGAAACGTATTACGGTTAACAGCATTATCTTCAACCAAAGCAATACGGGTAATGTTTTCTGAAAGCATTGCTGCGAAGTTTATTAATTGATATATAATATGCAATAATCAATTTGTAGTATAATTTCAAGCATTTCTTATTTCTATTTCTGTGCCTTTGGGATCTGCGTTCTTCCACGTAATTTTCCATCCTGCTTCTCCACCACGTGATTGAATATTTTTTAACCCGTTGCCTTTAACCAAATTATCTTTTGCATTCAAAAATCCATCGCCATTATCTTTAATAATAATATTCCATGTATCGCCGCTGTTTATTTGAATATTGATGTTTGAACAGTTGCTATGCTTTAATGCATTGTTTACAGCTTCCTGCATCATCCTGAATAAATGAAGCGCATTAGCTGGCGAAAGCTTTTCATCATTCAAAATATTTTCCTGAATACTGATAGTTATTTGCGGATAGTTGGGTTGAATTTTATGAAAAAATATTTTAAACCTATCGCTGATAGAAGTTAAGGAAATAGCTTCTTTATTTAATGCCCATATAGTATCATTTAATTGATTGATGATGAATTGTGAATTGTTCTTTAACTGTTGTAAAATGATATTATTATTTACGTTTTGTTTAGATTGTATTGTTGAAACGTTAGATGCAATTGCTGCTGCATATGCACCAAGATTATCATGCAGATCACGACTGATTCTTTCACGCTCCTGCTGAATTTCATAACTTAATTTTAATGCGTTTAATTTTTTCTGGTAACGCCTGTTTAAATACTGACGTATAATAATTGCTATAATTCCAATACCAAGTGACGCAACTAAAATTTTAAACCACCATGTTTGCCATACAGGCGGAGAAATAATTATTGTAATAGATCTTTTAGTAATTTCTTTGGAAGAGAATATAGACGAACACGTTATTTCAAAAGAATATTTGCCGGGCTGTAAAACATATTTTATATCCCGCGGTTCATGTGTTGATTGCCAGTTTGTTTCAAAATTAGTTAAGCGATATTCATAAACATACTCATTAGTGTTTAAAAGACCAAGCGCTGCAAAATCAATCTGTATATGGTTTTGCGCATAGTTTAATTTTAATGAATCACCTTTTAAAAAATCCGGCGAACAATTATAAGAAACATCATTAATAACAAGCCTGGTAATATTTAAAACCGGTGTGTCTTGAATATATACTAATGATGATGGATAAAAAGATGTGATGCCGTTTACACCGCCAAAATAATATTTTCCCGATGCTGTTTTTATTGCAGATTGTGTATTGAATTCATTTTCCTGCAAGCCGGATTCTTTGGTATAATTTATAATATTTTTATTTAAAGAAATATAAGAAAGACCAAGATTGCTGCTCGTAAAAACCGCTGCCTTGTTTTTAACAGGCGATATAGCATAAATGCAATCGTTAAGCAAGCCTGATTGTGTTGTAAAAGTTTTTATCAGAGTGCCGGAATTGTTATACACATACAAGCCTTTATCTGTGCCTGCCCAAATATGATACGCTGCATCTTCAGCCAAACTTCTTACAAGATAATTTTCAGGAATTTGAGTAGTAAAGAAATTCCCTGTTGAATCCATCCTGAAAATTTTGCCGGTGGCTGTTCCTGCCCAAATAGTTTTATTACCAGCATATAGAAAACAATAAAGCTGATCAAAAATATTTTTATTTAAAGGCAATAATGGCTGTGCAGAAATAAGCGCATCTTTTTTAAAAATACAAGTATAAATATTTGATGATGTTGCAATCAAAACAGTGCTGTCGTTTATACGCTGAATGTTATTGCAGAAGTTGATATTGCCTGCATCTATTGAATTTTTGTTAAGCTGTGCAAGCGGCTTTAATTTTTTTGATGGAAGATTTAAAACATATAAACCCCTGGCAATTGTTACAATAAGATAATCATTATCGGTTAATTTTTCAATGCCGTTTATATCTTTTATATTGCTTGAAGAAACTGCAGTTTGCCACAATGCTTTCCCCGAAGTATCATACAACTGGATGCCACCGTTATAACAACCTGCGAGCAGAATAGGTTTTTTTTCATCATAATACATAGTTCTTATAAAATTATTTTTCTCATCGTCATAAATCAAATGTTCAAAAGGAATATTAAAATTCTGAACGCGCTTAATATCATCATTGGTAAGCAGCCAGATGCGTTTAAATGCATCAGAATAAATAGTTCTTATAAAGCCAACAGGAACTATAACATTGCGGTTAAGATTGGAAAACTCATGGATATAATTACAAGCTGAATCAAACTGGAACAAATGATTGTTTAAGCCAATAAGCAGTTGATTTTTTTCAGTTAAAAAACATGACTCGTATAGAATGTTTTCACCTGTGATTCCTTTTAAAGGAATAGATTTTTCAATTTTTCTATTCTCAATATTAATGCTTGTAATTGAGCTTGCTGAAATAGTATAAAGCTTATCATCGGTGCAGGCAAAGCAAAAAATGTTTTCTGTTTGTATATAGTTTATTTCATTTGTTTTAATATTAACCTGCTGAAATAAATCGCTGCCATTATAAATAAAAATAGCATTATCATTGGCAGTAAAATTTGAATTGATATGTATATCCGGATTGTTAAATGCCCGTTGTATAAAAGCATTATCATCCATTATTTTTTTCAGCATTTTACCGTTCTGCGGAGAATAAAGAAGCACCCCTTTTTTATATTGCAAACACAATATCCCTCCGCTTGTTTCTTTTACAGGAATGATACAAAAATTAAGATTGTCAGCATTGAGTGACTCAATTATTTCTTTAAATGAATTTGTTTGCGGATTATAAATTAAAACACCTTGTTTATAACTTATCCATATTAACCCATTTTGTAGCTTAAAAAAAATTACAGGCGTATTTATATTGATTGTTTTGTTATTAATAACCGGGTTTATTGTTTCTAAAGTGTATCCATTATAACGCTGCATGCCGGTTTTTGAAGAAATCCATGTAAAACCTAAAGCGTCTGTAACAACGCTTGTAGTACCATTGTTAGCAAGTCCCTGTTCAAAATTTATTGTTTTAACCGGGCATCTTTTTAAAACAGGAACAATTGCATTCTGCCCAAATGAAATTATACACGTAAAAGCAAACAAAACAAAAAATAGATACTGTTTCACATATAAATCAACTTTAATCACTACTACAAATTAAGTATTGTTTAGTAAGAAGTTAAGGTGAAATTTTACTGGTCATTTTAAAAATTTATTCATCAGTTAAATAATTTTATGATAATTAAATCTTTACCTAAATTATTTTTCCTTATTGCTTGTATGTTTTTATCTGCAAATATTTTAAAAGCGCAGAGCGAAACAGAACCTAATAACACTCGGGCACAAGCAAATAATCTTGCTTTAAACGGTTCTAAAAGCGGTGCCTTAAATGTTGCAGGCGATGTGGACTGGTATAAAGTTACTACCACTTCTGATGGACAATTAAATATTGCCTTTAACAACACAGGAAATCAGGATCTGAAAGTAGTTACATTGTATGATAAAGATGGTGTTACAGCATTAAATAGTTCAGGTATAGGAAATGGTATTGGAGGATTTAATACAGATGGCCTTGCTGCCGGTACATTTTATGTTGAGGTGAGCGGTCGCTTAGGAGAAGAAACAGGCGCTTATACGCTTTCTAACACTTTAGTAATTGCCGCAAAAGCAAATGATATAGAGCCAAATGGCACTTATGCCCAAGCCTTGAAGTTAAACCTCGACGATAGCACTACAGGGCATCTTGGTTATTATTACAATCACCAAAGAGATACTACGGACTGGTATAAAATAACCACTAATGCTGATGGCAAACTGGATATTACATTCGATAATACTTATCAAAATGATCTTAAAACAGTTATTTTATTTGATACTACAGGAAGTCCTGAATTAACAGGCACCAGTGTTGGAAATGGTATTGGTGGGTTAAGTTATGACGGCCTTGCTGCCGGTACTTATTATATTGAGATAACGGGCGGAGCAATGGGTAGCTATAATGACTTCGGTCCTTACACATTAAAAGATAGCCTGGAGGTTTCTCCCAAACCAAATGATAAAGAACCAAATAATATTATTTCAAAAGCTGAAAGATTGGCATTAAACGGCAGCACAACAGGGCACCTTGGTTATTATTACAATCATCAAAAAGATTCTACAGACTGGTATAAAGTAACCACCAATGTAGATGGCAAACTGGATATTATATTCGACAACACTTATCAAAATGATGCTAAAAGTGTTATTTTATTTGATACCACCGGAACACCGCAATTAACGAGTGCCAATGTTGGAAATGGTATTGGCGGATTTAGTTATGATGGGCTTGCGGCGGGCACATATTATATTGAAATAACCGGAGGCAATTTTGGACCTTATACTTTAAAAGACAGCCTGGAGGTTGCAGCAAAAAAGAATGATAAAGAACCCAATGATAATTTCTCTAAAGCAGATATTTTAGCTGTAAATGATTCCGCTACAGGGCACTACGGTTATTATTTCTATAGTAGGAGAGATACATCTGACTGGTATAAAATTAATATTATAAGCCGTGGAAAGCTGAAACTTGTTTTAGATAATTCCGGCAATGCAGATTTAGTTACTTTAAATTTATATGATGCATCAGGCACCACACTTATACAAGGTGCAAATATTGGAGATGGCATTGGAGAAATTGAAACAGATACACTTTCAACAGGTATTTATTATGTTCAAATTACAGGCGGCGCCAATGGCAGTTATAATGACTTTGGGCCATACACGCTTACTGATAGTTTATATAGCAACTTACTTCCTGTAACATTCATTAGCTTTAATGGCGTATTGCAAAACAATGCTGCCATACTCAATTGGACCACTGCAAATGAAATAAATAATAAAGGCTATGAAGTGCAAAGAAGTAATGAAGGATTATCTTTTACTGATATTGGTTTTGTAACACCTTATGTAAAGTCTTCAATTCAAAATAATTACAGTTACACCGATAATAAAGTTCTCAGCGGCACCAATTATTATCGCTTAAAACAAATTGATAATGATGGCAAGTTTAATTATTCTTCCATCGTAAAACTTGACTATTCAAAATTTGTATGGAGTATTTTAGGTAACTCCTCAAAAAATAGTTTGGTGCAGTTGCAGCTTGATAAAAATGCAAACGTTATCATTCAAATTATTTCACTCAGCGGAAAAATTATTCAAACAATTAATAAAGGAAATATTGCTGCAGGTACTTACACTATTCTTTTAAACTTAAACAACAAAGAAGGTGGAATATATATTGTAAAATTAATTGTAGATGGTAAAAGTTATTCAAAGGAAATAATGCAATAAATGTATAATTATTATTATTTCTTTTTAAAAGAGCCGGTATAAAACCGGCTCTTTTCATATTATAAATCGTCTGTTTGAAATTTTCTGAAAGAAAGAAAAACAAACAA
This sequence comes from uncultured Parafilimonas sp., assembly GCA_964236165.1. Taxonomy (GTDB): domain Bacteria; phylum Bacteroidota; class Bacteroidia; order Chitinophagales; family Chitinophagaceae; genus Parafilimonas. Next base: position 13,381 of record CAXSDU010000091.1, read on the forward strand.
ACTAATATATAATAAGCAAACAATAAACAACACTGTTGGTGATGGCGCATTCTTATAAATAATATCTTTTCCAAAAGTTATAGGTATTAATGTATCGCTTGCCTGCAATGGAAAATAATAGCGAATAGTGCCGCTGCTTAAGAATTTGAAATCAATTAAGCCGCCAATTAATTGTTCAAATACTAATCCGTATAAAAAGAAAACTGCAAGTGCTAAACCGCTGCGGCGCATAAGCAAAGCAAGTATCATCGCAAGAAATAAATAGCAAAGTGTTTGTATAAAACTGTAGCCAATATATTGTAAACCATTAAACGAAACAGAACCACTGTAATTGCTTCCAAAATATAATGCAATAAGAAAACAACAAATAGTAGTTACTACAGCAATTGCAAGTCCGAATAAAATTTTTGCAGTAACAAACTGCCCGCGTGTTAAGCCATCAATAATATTTTGCCGGTGTGTTTTATAATTATATTCATTTGTTATAACAAGAATAACCAGCATGCCGGGAAAATATAAAAGCCAGCTGCTTACCCATGCGATGGTTTGATAAACTGCCGGAAAATCGTATGGAAAAATATTAAAAGGAACATTGTTTTTTTTAATTTCAGATTGAAACTGGAAAGCAATCCAGTTTATACTGAACAGACCGATAATATACAAACCAAGAAATATCCAAAACGCACGATAGTTTTTTACTTTAAGCCACTCGAGTTTTAATAAGTGTAACATTTTATTGTTTGTTCGTGAGTTCTAAAAATTTTGTTTCTAAACTTTTTTTCTTCAGTTGCAAATGACTTAATGCAACATTATTATTAAAACAATATTCATTAATAGAAGCTGCATTTGCTTTACCATGTTCATAAAAAACCTGCAGCACATTATTGGTTTTTTTAAGGGCTGTAAAGCCGCCCATCTGCTTTAAAACATTTTCAAGCGCAACTAAATTATTCGAGGAGAGCTCAACAATTTCATCAGTAAACAAAACTTCATCAACACTGCCGGCGGTTAACAAATTTCCATTCTTAATAATGGAAACGTGTGTGCAAACTTTTTCTACTTCATCCAATAAATGACTTGCCATAATTATTGTTTTCCCATCATTGGCAAGTTTTTGTATTAACTCTCTTATTTCAGCAATACCATTTGGATCTAAACCATTTGTAGGCTCATCAAAAATTAATATTTGCGGATTGCCCAATAAACAAGAAGCAATTGCAAGCCGTTGCTTCATACCTAAAGAAAATGTATTGAACTTACTTTGTTTGCGCTGAAATAAATTTACTTTTTGTAGCACATTGTCTATTTCATTAAAACCTTTTCCTTTTATATGTGCAGCAATGCGCAGGTTTTTTTCAGCTGATAAATAATGATAAAAATTTGGTGTTTCAAGCAAAGTACCTATTTGTTTTCTTACTTCAGCATCTGCTGTTTTACCCATTAAAGTAAAACTTCCTGATGTTGCTTTTAATATATCAAGAATAATTCCAAGCAATGTAGTTTTACCACTACCGTTCGGGCCTAATATTCCATAAACACTTCCTTCTGGAACAGAAAAGGAAACACCATTTAAAGCAGTAACAGTTTTATAATGTTTGGTAATACTATTGAGTTCAAGAATATTCACGCAAAAAATTTATCAAATGTAAGTGTAAGTTGTAAGTATTAAGTTTTAAGAAAATCGTAAATCTGCAATTTAAAATTGAAAATAATTATGGCTCCTTTATCTGAAAGAATGCGCCCTGAAAAATTAGATGAGCTGGCGGGACAGAAACACCTTGTTGGCAAAGGCAGCATTTTGCGTA
>CAXSDU010000092.1:0-15078 GCA_964236165.1 uncultured Parafilimonas sp.
GGATAATACCTAACCGGTTACCAATTGGATTTGCTTTTTGACCCATATTAAGGTTTATACTTTTTATTAAATTTTTGTATCAACAATTATCGTTACATGATTACTTCTCTTGCGCACCCTGTAACCACGACCTTGCGGTGCCGGACGCATACGCTTTAAAACTCTTCCGCCATCCACAAAAACTGTTTTTACAATAAGGCTGGCATCAGCAGCACTTTTGTCAGTATTTTTCTGTTCCCAATTATTAATGGCACTTCTTAAAAGTTTTGCCAGCGGCGTTGCGCTATGTTGTGGGTGATGTTCTAATATTCCAAGCGCTTTCTCTACATGCATGCCACGAATTACATCGGCCAGCAAACGCATTTTACGTGGACCTGTTGGATAATTTTTAAGTTTAGCTATTGCTTCCATTATTTATTGTTTGATGTTTGGCGTAAGGCTTTATGCCTTGCACTTCCAAACTTTAAACTATTTATTGTTTACTACCTGAATGCGCTCTGAAATTCCTGGTTGGTGCAAACTCGCCAAGCTTATGACCAACCATAAATTCTGTTACATACACAGGAATAAATTTATTGCCATTATGAACAGCAAAAGTATGACCAACAAAATCAGGCGTAATAGTAGAGCGGCGGCTCCATGTTTTAATTACTGATTTTTTATTTTTACCTTCGTTGATATTAGTAACTTTCTTATCAACGTAAGGACCTTTTTTAATCGAACGACCCATTTATAATTAGATTTACGATTTATATTTATTTAGCCAGTTTTCTGCCATTCTTGCGCTGAAGAATAAGTTTGTTACTTGACTTTCCGCGTTTTCTTGTTATTTGCCCTTTAGCATATTTACCACTTCTGCTGCGTGGATGACCACCTGAAGCTTTACCTTCGCCACCACCCATTGGATGATCAACTGGATTCATTGCAACTCCACGAACACGTGGACGAATACCTCTCCATCGGTTTCTGCCGGCCTTGCCCATTGTTTGCAAATTGTGATCGCTGTTTGAAACAACACCAACTGTTGCATAACAATTAATCAGCACTTTACGTATCTCGCCTGATGGCATTTTCAATACAGCATATCTTTCTTCTTTTGAAGTAAGCTGCGCAGATGAGCCAGCACTTCTTGCTAATTTACCACCTTGATTTGGCTGCATTTCAATATTATGCACATTTGTACCAAGTGGCATATTTTTCATTTGTAAGGCATTGCCAATTTCTGGTGCAGCTGCATCACCAGAAAAAACTGAAGCACCTACCTGCAAGCCCTGAGGTGCAATAATGTATCTTTTTTCACCATCAGTATATTCAACCAAAGCAATAAATGCAGAACGATTTGGATCATACTCAATTGACAACACTTTTGCTGCAATATCTTTTTTATTACGCTTAAAATCAATTACACGATATTTCTTTTTATGACCACCTCCCTTGTAACGCATTGAACGATGCCCCTGAGCATTACGTCCGGCAGTTTGAGGCATCGGCTCCAATAAACTTTTTTCTGGTTCATTGGTGGTAATCTCAGCATACGAATTACCAATTCGCCAACGTGTGCCTGCTGTAACTGGTTTATATTTTTTTAATGCCATTGTTTTAATTAATAATTATTAATTAATGATTTCTATATATTAGCATACAAGTCAATTGTATCACCTTCAGCCAACGTTACCAATGCTTTTTTGTAAGCTGGTCTAACACCCTTAATAAATCCTGCTTTAGTAAACTTTGTTTTATTTTTTCCTGGCACAACCAATGTATTTACATCTACTACAGATACCCCGTAAAAATTTTCAACCGCTTTTTTAATTTCAAGCTTGTTTGCTTTGCGGCTTACTTTAAAAGCATAACGTTTCAACTTTTCCTGTTGTGCATTTGCTTTTTCTGTAAGAATAGGCTTTATTAAAACTTCTGCTAATTGCATTTTTCTTTTATTAAAATGTTATTACTATGCTTCTGTTTCCTCAGCTTCTTCTGTAAAAATCTTCGCTGCATTTTCAGTTAATATTAAAACATCAGCATTCACAATATTATATGTGTTCATATCAGCCAATACACTACTTTCAACTTTATTAATATTACGCAGACTTAAGAATAGATTGTCGTTAAATTCATCAACAACAAATAAAGTTTTCTTACCATTAAGCTGTAAATTTTTTAATGCTTCAGCTATTTGTTTTGTTTTAGGTGATTCTAATTTGAAATCTTCAACCACAACAAGTGCATTATTTTTTGTTTTATGTGATAAGGCACTCATCTTGGCAAGATCTTTCACTTTTTTGTTCAGCTTAAAATCATAACGGTGCGGCTTTGGGCCAAATACAGTACCACCACCTTTATACAATGGATTGCGAATATTACCTTTTCTTGAACCCCCGGTACCTTTCTGGCGATGAAGCTTGCGGCTTGCACCCTGCACTTCAGCGCGGGTTTTTACCTTGTGCGTTCCCTGGCGTTGTGCTGCCTGGTATTGTTTAACTGCCAAATAAATAACATGATCATTTGGTTCAATACCAAAAATATCGTCAGGTAACTCAAGTGTTCTGCCGGTTTTTTCGCCCTTTATATTTAAAACATCAACTTGCATTTCTTCTAATTAAATTATTTCTGAATTAAAACAATTGAGCCGTTATGACCCGGCACAGAACCGCTTATAAGAATAAAGTTTTTATCAGGAAATATTTTTATAACTTTTAATCCTTTAAGCTTTACACGATCATTACCCATTCTGCCTGCCATGCGCACACCTTTAAATACACGTGATGCATCTGAAGAGTTACCAATTGAACCCGGTGCACGTGAACGATCATGCTGACCATGGGATTGACCGCCAACACCATGAAAGCCGTGGCGCTTTACAACACCCTGAAAGCCTTTACCTTTAGTTGTACCAACAACATCAACGTCTTCACCTTCAGCAAAAATGTCAACAGTAATTGTTTCACCTAAAGCTTTATTAATATTATAATCGCGGAATTCTTTTATGAATTTTTTTGGTGCAGTATTAGCTTTTGCAAAGTGATTAGTTTCAGCTTTAACAGAGTGCTTTTCATTTTTATCACCGAACGCTAATTGAAGAGAAGAATAACCATCTGAATCTTTTGTCTTTACCTGAGTTACAGTACATGGGCCAGCTTCAATAATTGTACAAGCCGTTTGCTTGCCATCGGGAGTAAAGATGCTGGTCATCCCAATCTTTTTTCCAATAATTCCTTTCATTTATTTGCGGTTTTAGCCCCGCATGGTTATATGGACTTCCGATAAATCGGAATCGATCCCCTGTTTGCCGCCGACCTTTTCTTTTGTTTTCCCGAATGTTTTCGGGAGGAGAAGTACCGGCAGTAAACAAACCTCGAAGGGCTTGTTTATATGTTGTCTGAACCTATAGATTTGAACGATTTCCTGTTTAACAGAATTCTCTTCAAACTTGATTCAGCAATTTATTTTTCAGAGCTGTTTTTTTCTTTTATTAAGAATTGACAGATGATATATTTATAAGAACTTTTTAAATCCTTTAATCTGATTAATCCACCCAAACCGTGGTTCAGATAATTATGCCTTTATCTCAACTTCAACACCGGAAGGCAAATCCAGTTTACTTAATGCATCTACTGTTCGTGATGAAGAAGTATAAATATCTAATAAACGTTTGTGCGTTGCCAACTGAAATTGTTCGCGGCTTTTTTTATTTACATGCGGCGAACGGAGAACAGTGAAAATTCTCTTGTGTGTTGGAAGAGGAATTGGTCCTGTTACTACAGCGCCTGTGCTGCGTACAGTTTTTACAATCTTCTCTGCAGATTTATCTACAAGATTATGATCGTATGACTGTAATTTTATTCTGATTCTCTGAGACATATTTCAAACCAAAAATTTTCATTTTGGGAGCGCAAAGTTATGTGTATATGATATACAAGGCAAGCTTTTAGAAAAGTTTTTTAGAATAATTTTAATGCAAGCTGGTTTAACTACCATAGATCATTTATAAAACAATAAATACAATTTTAACTTTCTTAAAAGAATTTTAATCGGCATAAAAAAATTATGCTCTAATAAAAAATAATTCGATGATAAATCATTAATTTTCTTATAAACCTAATGTTTATTGCTGTTTTCATATCTGAACAAGTGGAATATAATTAAAACAGATGCCGGGTTAATTTCAGGTTCTTTAAGTGATGATTATACAATTCATATTATAGGGAATTGCTTTTGCTGCTTCACCTTTTGGTTAATTAAGATGGAAAGCGCCGCAGCCTGTTGCGCTTGGCAAGGCATAAAAAAATGTGATGCATTTGCCGCGAGTCCAATGCAAAACGTTCCGTTTATCATTTACACTGCGCCTTTTCTGATTCCTTCGTCGCCCATTAGTGAAAATTGTTTGTATTTAAATGTTTGAACGTCGGCAAAATCATTTAAAGAAAAAAAACCGGTAATGGTTTGGGTTATGGCGAAGGCTTTGTTTCAGGCGGCACCTCCTGCCCAATTTATGATGGTGTAAATATGGCTAAAAGGTGTTGTGTCCGTTTCTATTCCTTATCGTGTTGGCGTGTTTGGCTTTTGAGCACTTCTTGAACTGCAAATGCAAAAAAATCATGCAAAACAACAGCAACTATATCATGTAATCATTTAAGTCTTGATCATTCTTTTCCAATTATACCAGAACCAAACGGCGATCATGAATTTCATTCTTTTCATATAAAAGATAAACACCCAAAATTTTTAGGTTTCTGAAAAACATTGCCAACAAACTAATCGAAATAATTTATTATGTAGTTGTGTTAATTGTTTATTTGCCTTTTAAACAGTATCATGTTTCTGAAATTCATTTTCATAATCACATAAACAATTTCTTAGCTTTACGGCTTCATGCAACTTGCATCATTTCTCGCAAAGCGTATAGCATTCAACAACCAGCGTTCTTTTTCAAGATTTATTATTCGTTTGGCAACAGCTGCAACTGCATTAAGTGTTGCTGCTATGATTATAACACTTGCCTTTGTAAACGGATTTCAATACGCAATAAGCAATAAAATTTTTAATTTCTGGGGGCATTTACGCGTTCAGGAATATGAACCTGATAAATCTTACATCGCTGAAGAAACACCTTGGCCGCCAAATGATACTACGCTGCAGATATTACATATATTTCCGCAGATAAAACAAGTGCAGGCTTTTGCAACCAAGAGCGCAGTGGTTGAAAATAATAAAGAAATTGAAGGCATTTTATTTAAAGGCGTTGAAAGCAATTACAATTTTAGTAACCTGAAATCTTTTTTAAAACAAGGTCAGTTTCCCGCATTTAATGATAGTGCTTACAGTAAAGACATTTTGCTTTCTCAATTTATTGCGGATGAATTAAAAATACATCTCAATGATTCGGTGAATGTTTATTTTATAAATCAAAAAGAAGGCAGAGCCACTGTTCGGCGTTTGCATGTTTGCGGCTTATTTAAAACAGGCATGGATGAATATGATAAAACTTTTGCTATAGGCGATTTGCGTTTGCTGCGCCGCGTTTATAACTGGCAGCATAATGAGATTGGTGGTTATGAAATTTTTTTGAGTGACTTTAAAAAGATGGATACTATTAACACGCAGTTATATGAAATATTGCCACAGGCATGGATTAGTCGCACGATAAAACAGATATATCCAAACATATTCGACTGGTTGCAAATTCAGGATGTTAACCGCACTGTAATTTTTATAGTAATGTCAATTGTTGCAGTTATAAATCTTATCACCTGTTTACTTATTTTAATTCTTGAACGTACAAAAATGGTGGGCATTTTAAAAGCCATTGGCAGCCGCGACTGGACTATTCAAAAAATCTTTTTATATCACTCAACAATAATTGCAGGTGGCGGAATTTTAATAGGGCTTGTGTTTGGTTTAGGTATTTGCATATTACAACAACACACAGGTTTTATTAAAATGGATGAATCTGCTTATTACGTTTCAGAAGCACCAGTTTATATTATATGGTGGGAAGTTGTTGCTGTTTGTGCAGGAACGTTATTAGTTTGTTTAATTGCATTATTACTTCCAACATTATTTATAAAAACGATTCGCCCGGTAAAGGCAATACAGTTTAGATAATAGTATTACTAAACTAAAGTGAACTGTAGAAACAGCTCTCGTGCTTGTATTAATGTTATATTAGTGTGCAACCGAAATCTTTTTTGTTTCTACATAATTATCAGCCTGGAGTTTTAATAAATAAACTCCTGCAATAACATTTTCACTTCTTGCATTCCATGTTAGTTGATGATTACCAGCTTGCATTTGTGCATCAGCGAGTGTTTTAATTAATCTTCCATTCATATCATAAATAGTAAGGGAAATTTTTTGTGATTGCTGAAGAGAGAATGATATAGTTGCTGAATTGGAAACAGGATTTGGATAAGCTGATAAATTTGTTGTATTATTTTTTGTTGCTGCAACCGCATTATCTGCTGAAGCGCTTGCATCTGCTGCGATAGCATTATTGTTTAATGAAAAATGATATTTCCATTTATACATACCACCACTTGAATCTGGTGAATCGGCTCCGCCACACCAGCCAATGAACGGGTTAAGAAATGAAACGGCGAAAGGGTTAAAATCACTGCTCGAATCAATGATCTTCCATGTTGCGCCGCCATCATTGCTATAAGAAGAGCCGGCAACGGATACAAAATGTGGTATAGTGCTTACGAAAGTATGGGTGTAAGGAATGGCAGTAATACATAATCCCATTGGATAGCCTGTGAAATTTTTATTTGCCAAGTTTTGCCGCCATCATGGGTTTCTACTTCAAGTGGTGCACCGTTATCGTCAAAAGAAACACCTAAACCATTTTGTTTATCAGCAAAAGCAAAATCATTAAAAGATGCTGTTAACGGAAACTGTTGCCAGTGATTACCAAAATCATCAGAGCGGTAAATATAACTATTGCCATAAGTATCACCTGCTATAAACCAAAACTTGTTTTGAAAAGCTGTAAACGAATTAAAGTTAGAGCTGAAAGCATAACCTTGTGTAGGCGGTATATTTTTATCCGGATCACGCTGCCAGGTTTTACCCGCATCACTGGTTGTATAAATCTCAAGTCTTGAACTGTCTATTAGGTCATCATCGCCAATAGTAACACCATGTTGCGCATCAAAAAAATAAACAATATCAGGAAATGAATTTGCGCTGAAAAGCTTCCGCGGCTCAAGCTGTTTCCATGTGTCTCCACCGTCAGTAGTTTTAAACATAGCTCCGCCATAATTAAAGGCATCAAACATTGCAGCATAGCAAATGTTTGCATCAACAGGCGCGATGCAACTTAATCCATAGCCATACGGTGCGTCTATTGAATCATGCCGCCATGTTTTGCCGCCATCTGCCGTGCGTATAAATGAATTGGCATCATACAATGCTGTGTCATAATCTATCTTCGCCCACACTGCGTTGGAGGTTGGTATTTTTACTTGTGTTACATGACTATTATTTACAACATGCGGTGCATTCACATCCTGCCAGAAAGGATTAATTTTTAATCCAACATCCTGGCTTAAGTTTTTTGTTTTTTGGTTTTGTTTGATGCGCAGCAACAGGTCATGTTTGAGTTTGTAATCTTTAATTTTTGATTGCGGATTTGATACTTGCGCTTCAACTAATGTTATACATAGAAACATAGCAGCAAGAGTAATTACAAAGATTTTTTTGAGTAAAGTTTTCATACATTTTTGCGTTTTGAATTTAATAAATAATAAAAATGGAAACAAGGATTGAATTTAATATTCGATTGAAGAGATTAAAAGCCCGACTGATTACTATGCAGAAATGAATGATAATTTGTAGAAATGAGTTATCAGTTTACAGCAATAAAAATTGCAATGAGTGAATTTTTGAACTTTAATATTTACTAACTGCTCATTCAAAACTCTCAATTGTCACAGATAACTGTAAATGGCTAAATAATTTTACAAAGGATGTTTAATTGATAGTAGCTTTAATACGCTTCTTAAATTATCCATGTTAAAAAACTTTATAGCAATATTTTTTACGTGTGCAATTGCTTATTCTTCGGCAGCACAGCAAAAAGAAATGATAGTTTAAAAAAAAGTCAGTTCCAATTACATGATAGTGCTCGAATAGATTGCTTGCTTAAAATAAGTTTTGAATACGGGCATGTAGGCAACGATTCTGATCATTTGTTTTGGCAGGTTAATACAGATTCAGCGATCGCTTATGCATCACAAGCATTAAGAGAATCAAAAGAAGTAAATTATTTAAAAGGAATGGCAAATGCTTTCGAAAATTTAGGTGAAATGGCGGCTGCGCAAAATTACGAAGACGGAGAAAATTATTTCAGGCAAGCGATTTTATTGTATAGTCAAATCATTGATTTAAAGAATTTAAACTGGTCGAATTTATGGTTAGGTTATTATCTTATGTACGAAGCCAAGTTTGATGAAGCAAGAATAGTTTATTTAAAAGCTTTATCTTATTATCATCAAACTGATAATAAGGCAAGACAGGCGCGAACTTATGGATTACTTGGTAACAGTTATATTTTGCAGGGATATTACATGAAAGCATTTGAGTACATTTTAAAAAAGATTGCCATACTGCAGGTACAACAAAAATATCAGGATGATCCTGTAACGGTAAATATTCGTTTGGGTGAATTATACGAGGCAGTAACTGATACAATTGATGCTTTAAAATATTTGTATAGAAGTGCAGGATATGCAAAAAAATTTCATACGGAGGAATATTATGAAATTGAAGTCGCTATAAATCTTTTGCAAAACAACCTTGATTCAGCTTTGCATTATTGTATGCTAACAGACTCTTCTGAATTTAATGAAAGCATTGGAAAAATATACCTGCTAAGAAAACACTATGGTGAAGCACTGAACTATTTTCTTAACTGCCTGCTGCTCGCAAAACGCACGCATATTACATATAATGAAATGGAATTATTAGATGATATTGCAAAAGATTATGTTTATCAAAAAAAATTCGATACTTCTTTAAGATATACTGTTCAACTGCTTTCTACTGCAAATACAACACATGCAAGACAATTTATAAGAGATGGAAACTGGCTGATGTGGGAGATTTATCATGAGAAAAAAAACACAGACAGCGCTTATAAATATCGTTTGCAGTATGATATGATGAACGACTCCATCTTGCAGGATGAACTTGCCAGAAATCTTGCCGTTACACAAATGAAATATAATGATGAGCAAAAGCAATCGCAAATTGACTTACTTAAAAAAGATAATCAACTAAATCAGCAACAGGTAAAAAGTGAATCCATACAAAAGAACGTTCTTGTTGCAGCAATGATAATTACTATGTTAATTGGCTTTATTATATTCAGAACTTTTATACTTAAACGAAAGAACGAAAAATTAGAAAATCAAAGAACACAGGCTGAGTTACAAACCAAAGCAACAGATTTGGAAATGCTGGCTTTACGTTCTCAGATGAATCCGCATTTCATTTTCAATTGTTTGAGTTCTATTAATCGCTTCATCTTAAAAAATAAAACTGAAGAAGCTTCTGATTACCTTACAAAATTTTCAAGATTGATAAGAATGGTGTTGAATAACTCCAAGCAATCTTTTATTTCTTTAGAAGACGAACTGGAAACATTGCGCTTGTATTTAGAAATGGAAAGATTAAGGTTTAAAAATTCTTTTGATTATAGTTTTACTTATAAAAATTCAGTTGAAGCCGGTAATATTTCTATTCCCCCACTTTTACTTCAGCCTTTTGCTGAAAATGCTATCTGGCATGGTTTAATGCACAAACAGGAGAAAAGTTTTTTAAATTTTGATTTCAGCGCTGAAGAAAAGTTTTTAATGTGCATTATTACTGATAACGGTGTTGGAAGAAAAAGCGCTGAATTATTGAAAAGCAAATCAGCAGAAAAACAAAAATCAATGGGTTTAAAAATTACAACAGAACGATTGCGTTTATTGAACAACAATTCAAACCAACAAACATTTTTTACAATAGAAGATTTAGTTGATGAAAACGGAAGCGCAATTGGTACCCGAATTCATTTAAAGATATTTTATAAAGAAATGATGGAAGTATAATTAAAAATTTTTGCAATGATAACCGCGATAATTGTTGATGATGAACCATATAGTTGTGAAAGTCTTGCAATTTATTAGAACGTTATTGTCCTGATGTAAAACTTTTAGATATATGTTATTCAGGCGCAGATGCATTAAAGGCAATTAAAGAACAAACACCCACTTTACTTTTTTTAGATATTGAAATGCCCGGTATGAATGGTTTTGAAATGCTGCAACAATTATCAGCCATTAATTTCTCCCTCATTTTTACAACCAGCTACGACCAATACGCAATTAAAGCCATTCGTTTTAGCGCTTTAGATTATTTATTAAAACCGGTTGACCGCGAAGAATTGCAAAACTCTGTACAAAAAGCAGTTCATAAATCGAATGAAACATTGCCACAACAAATACAAATTCTTTTACAAAAATTAAATCATCCAACTATACCTATTAATAAAATTGCCATACCAACTATGGAAGGCTTACAAATGCTTTTTGTTGAAAACATCATCACTTGTTCTTCTGAAAGTAACTATACTGTATTGTATTTAAAAAATAAACAAAAAATAACTGCTTCACGCACTTTAAAAGAAATACAAGAAATGCTGGAAGATTATTCTTTTTTAAGAGTGCATCACTCCTATCTTATCAATCTTAATGAAATTGAAAAATATATAAAAGGCGATGGTGGTTATTTAATTATGAGTGATGGCTCAAACATAGATGTATCAAGAAGCCGGAAAGAAATGCTGATGAAAAAATTGCAGCATTAGAATTTCATAAAAAAAATAAGTAAGTAAAGCAGCAAAGAGCAACTTGGTTTCTTTACAACTTTGCTGCTTTGTTAAGAAATAAATCTCTATTTTACCAGCCGAGCAACCATGCAAATATTAAAGGTGCAACAATAGTTGCATCACTTTCAACAATAAATTTTGGTGTATGAATATCTAATTTTCCCCAGGTAATTTTTTCGTTTGGAACAGCGCCGGAATAAGAACCATAAGATGTTGTTGAATCACTTATCTGGCAGAAATAACTCCAGAACGGAACATCATGCCATTCCAAATCCTGGTACATCATCGGCACAACACAAATAGGAAAATCGCCTGCAATACCGCCGCCAATCTGAAAAAACCCAACACCTTTACCTGAGGAATTTGCGCGATACCATTCCGTTAAATAAACCATGTATTCAATACCACTTTTTACAGTGCTTGCTTTCAGTTCATTTTTTATAACATAACTCGCAAAAATATTTCCGGTTGTGCTGTCTTCCCAGCCGGGTACAATGATTGGAATGTTTTTTTCTGCTGCCGCTATTATCCAGCTATCTTTTTTATCAATCTCATAATATTGTTCAAGCTCGCCGCTTAAAACAGTTCTAAATAAAAATTCATGCGGAAAATATCTTTCACCATTTGCTTCTGCATCTTTCCATTGCTTCACCAGATGCTTTTGCAAACGACGAAATGCTTCTTCTTCCGGAATGCATGTATCTGTTACGCGGTTGTAATGATTTTCTAAAAGTTCCCATTCATCTTTTGGTGTAAGATCACGATAATGCGGAACGCGTTTATAACTTTTATGTGCCACCAAATTCATTACATCTTCTTCGAGATTTGCACCGGTACAAGTAATGATATCAACTTTGCCTTGTCGTATTATTTCAGCAAGTGAAATTCCAAGTTCAGCCGTGCTCATTGCGCCTGCAAGTGTGATCATCATTTTTCCACCTTCATTCAAATGTGTTTCATAACCTTTTGCTGCATCCATTAAAGCAGCCGCATTAAAATGACGATAGTGATGTTCTATAAATTGTGAAACGGGGCCTTTGTTCATCTTAAATTTTTATTACAGCAAAAATAATTTTTTAGACTAAGTGTTCGTAATGATTTTTTATCAGGATATAAATTAACCTGATTCTATTGTTTATCGGTCTGATGCTCTTGAAACGTCTAATCGTTATTCACGATTCACGTTTGATGGTTTCTTATTCACTATCCAAACGCCAAACAGAATTATTGCAAGGCAAATAATTTCTAAACCGGTAATTGATTCGCCAAAAATCAAACCCCAAACAATTGCAATAAAAGGAATGCCATAAGTAACGAGCGACGCAAAGATTGAACCTGCAATTTTCACTAAAACATAAAACCAAACAGAAGCCAGTGCTGTGCCTAATATACCTAAGGTTGATGCAGCAAGAATAGAAAAAGGAATTCTGTTTTGTGTTAGTTGTAAATTAAAAAAACCTGTATAAAATAAAATAATCAAACAAACCGGAATAAAAAATGTAAATGCAATTGCCGCAATTTGTAATGATGGAATTTCTTTTAAATACTTGCTTACAACATGCACATTTGTACCATAGCAAACAGTTGCAACCAATACTAAAGCAGAATAAGAAATATTTGCAAAACTTACTTCACCTTTTGCTGCAAAAGGCAACAAAAGAAGACCAATAAAACCAACTGCAACACCAAGTATTTTATGCCATATTATTTTAAGTTGAAAAAATGTAACACCAATTATTATTGCACATAATGGCGTAAGCGCATTTAGAATAGAAGCAAGTGAACTATCAATTTTTATTTCGGCAATGCAATATAAAAATGCAGGAAAAAAATTGCCAAGCAAACCTGCGATAATAACTGTAATGATTTTATTTTTTGGTACCTGCCTCCACCCTTTAATTGCAAAAGGTAACATTACTATTCCCGCACTTAAAATTCTTATGGATGCAACCTGGCAGGCACTTAAGTGTTCCATACCAAGTTTCATTAAAATAAAAGAACTTCCCCAGATGATTGAGAGCAAAATAAAAAACAGCCATTTAGAAGTTTGTGCGTTCAAAAAAAAGTTTGCGCAAATGTCATACATTCAGCAATAAAAAAATATGGATAAAATTAAGCTGGATAAAATTGATACAAGAGCGCCTTCATCATTAGACAAGCAAAAAACAAAAGATAAAACACAAAACATTCTTACAGAAATAAACGAACTGCAAAATCTTTTATATGCAGAAAGCAAACATTGCGTTCTTGTAATAATACAAGGCATGGATGCGAGTGGTAAAGATGGTTTGATAAGACATGTGTTCGGCAATCTTAATCCGCAGGGCGTTACAGTACATTCTTTTAAACAACCAACAGCAGAAGATCTCGCGCATGATTTTTTATGGCGTATTCATTTACATACACCTGCTAAAGGTTATATACAAATATTTAACCGCTCATATTATGAAGATATTTTAATTACGCGCGTACATAAATTAATTGATGATGAAATGGCAAATGCACGGATGAAAGCCATTAATAATTTTGAAGAGTTGCTTGTAAAGCATAACAACACGCAGATATTGAAATTTTTTTTACATGTTTCTCCAGAAGAACAGCAGGAACGTTTGCAGGAACGAATAAATGATAAAACCAAACAATGGAAGTATAATGAAGATGATTTTAAAGAAGCAAAGTTTTGGAAAGACTATATGTACGCTTATGAAGATTGTTTTGCGCATTGCAAAAAAATTTCGTGGACAGTTGTACCTGCAGATCAAAACTGGTATAAAGAATATATTATTGCCGAAGCCTTACATAAAACATTAAAACATCTGGGAATGAAGTATCCGGGTTTAAAAAAATAAGCCAATAATTCTTTGTATCAAAAGCTATACATTCACATTAAAATTATTAACAACCAAAAATTTATTTTTTATGGGATTTGTAAAAGAATTTAAAGAGTTTGCTCTTAAAGGCAACGTAGTTGATCTTGCAATTGCTGTAATTATTGGCGCAGCATTTGGCAAAATTGTTAGCTCTTTAATTGACGATGTAATTACACCTTTATTACTAAAGCCCGCATTAGATGCAGCGCATCTTACAAATTTAGATCAGCTAACTATTTTCGGTTCTGTAAAGTATGGCAATTTCCTCGCTGCAATAATTAATTTTGTTATCATCGCTTTAATTCTATTTATGATTATAAAAGCTATGAACGCAACTAAAAAGAAAGAAGTTCCTGTTGAAACTGCACCTACGCTTTCAACTACAGATCAACTACTGAAAGATATTCGCGACGAGCTAAAAAAGCAAACCTAACTAATCCAGCATAGTATATAATAAACTGTGTAAAACTCTGTTTCGTGTTGTTTATACTTGTATTTACATTGCGACCAGGTTTTATACAGTTTATTTTTAAAACGAAATCTTGAATATAGAAACTTATCAAATAAAACTTGAACATTTTGAAGGTCCGTTCGATCTGCTCTTATTTTTTATTGAAAGAGATGAACTTGATATTTATAATATTCCCATCAGTAAAATAACAAAGGATTTTCTCGATTTTATTCACAAGCAGGAAAAAATGAATGTTGAACTGAACAGCGAGTTTATTTTGTTCATTTCAACACTCATGCGTATTAAAGCAAAAATGTTATTGCCAAGAAAAGAACTGGATGCAGAAGGAAATGAAATAGATCCTCGGCAGGAACTGATTGATAAAATTCTCGAATACAAAAAATATAAAGAAGCCGCTGCGCAAATGATGGAAATGGAAGAATTACGCATGCTGATAATGAAGCGTGGCAATTTGCAAAAAGAATTATTGCAGGTAGGCGAAGAAGCATCGGAAGGAACGGAAATACAAACGGTAACATTATATCGCTTAATGAAAGCTTTTGAAAAAGTTATTAAGCGCATGAATGAACGGCAGAATAAACCGGTACACACAGTAATCCGTTACAACTACACTATGGAAGAAAGCAGGGAATTTATGCTTAACATAGTGGAACAACAGAAAACGGTTTCGTTTGAAAAAATATTTGAGGCCTGTGAAAACCGTATCCATGCCATTTTCCTTTTTTTAAATATGCTGGAACTCATACAGCAAAAATATCTCCTAATCATTACCGGCGAAGGCCGAAACAATTTTATTATTGAGTATAACGATAACCGCGAAGAAGAAATCATAATGCCGTTAGCATACGGCGATCTTGCCAATC
>CAXSDU010000093.1:0-15021 GCA_964236165.1 uncultured Parafilimonas sp.
AGACACTTCGTGATGGTACATCTACAATCTTCCTTCAATATTGCTTCAGCGCAAGCAATAGAACCTTATTAAGCACAGGCATTCGTATTCCGGCAAACTATTGGAGTGCGAAACAGCGTTGCGTTTCAAGTAAGCTTCCACATGCTTATGGCAGTAGTCAAAGATTAAATGAAGAATTGGTAAGGCTTATACGTATTGCCGAAGACCTAACAATAAGATTTCAGATAAGGGGAGTTTTGTAAAAAAGTCTTTTCGCTCAGATTTTGATGTTTCCGCATTAAATGCTACCAGAGCCAACATAGTAACGTTAAGCGCTGCTGAACAGGTTAAGAAACAAGACATTTATTTTCAGTTGGATGACTACATCAAATCCAAAGAAATGAAAGTAAGCAAAGCAACGCTTTGTGTTTACCGAAATATAAATGCCCATCTTCTTGCATTTGAAAAATACAGGTGTAAAAAAATAACTTTCGATGACTTGGATTTCTCTTTTTATGAAGCATTTGTTTCTTATCTCACCTTTTACCATATTCATAAGCGTAGAAAGACCCAGCTCGTAGGTTTAAAAATGAATACGATTGGTAAAACGATCAAGCATCTTAGAGTTTTTATTAAAGATCGTATAAAAAGAAAAATTATAAAGGCAATCGATCTAAGTGATTTCAAAATAACAGAAGAAGAAAGTGATGCTATTTATCTTACGCATCAGGAAATTGCAGACATCTATCATACAGATTTATCAGCCTTTCCTTATCTCGTTGAATATAGGGATTTGTTTGTACTCGGCTGTTTAACTGGCTTACGATTTTCTGATTTTTCAACGTTACAACCAGAAGATTTAAAGCGTGATATGCTGTATAAAAAACAAACCAAATCTGATCATTGGGTGGTGATTCCTTTGCGTGAAGAGGCTAAGCTGATTTTCACAAGGCAGTTCAAAGACAAATTGAAATGCCTTACGAATCCCGAATTTAACAGGCATATTAAAACGATAGGTAAATTAGCAGGCATCAATCAATCAGTCAGGTTTTCTTACAAGAAAGGAAATAGATGCATCGAAGTTGCTAAACCAAAATACGAATGGATAACTTCCCATACAGCACGCCGTTCATTTTGCACCAATGAATTTATTGATGGTACACCAGTTGAATTAATTATGAAAATCAGCGGTCATAAGAACATCAAAGATTTTTACAGGTATATAAGAATAACACCTGAAGAAGCAGCTAACAAGATTAAAGAAATATGGCAATCCAGAAACGATATGACTTTCGTCAAGGCAGTTTGAATAATCAAGAAACGTCTTAATTATAGCGAAAGCTTTGGCCACTTGTTTTTCATTTTTTGAAATAGAAATCATAGGTATCAAAAATTGGTGAAGTATAACAAGGAACGCCGTTTTGCTCACACTTAAGCACCAAAGCTGAATATCAAGGAAATGAGTTTGTTAGCCAAGAGCATAATTGTTTCGGTAGTTGTTTTTAGCTTTTACCTTTAGTTTTTGTTTTTTAGTTTTTCTGCCATTATCAAAGTATGCGTTAATGCTTTTGTACTATTCCAATCATCGTGTCCTATAATAACAAACCTGGGGTTTTTACATTTTTTCTGAATGTTTCTTATGGTGGTTGCATACTCATTTATGTTTGCGTCTCCTAAGTAACCAAGATCATCGGCCTTGGCGCTTTTTATTAAGCAACCTCCATAAAGAATTTTTTCTTTCTCGAACCAGATTATAATATTGTCTGCTGTATGTCCTTGTCCCGGGTAATAAGTTTCAAAAGAATATTGCCCGACATTGAAGGTAGTGTCGTTTGCCATTAAGAACTCAGCTCTTTTCTTATTATTCTTCTTACTCAATTCATCTGTAAAGATTGTAGTATAAGTTCTAATACCTTGTTGCCTATAATATTCAAGCCCGGCAGTTCTGTCGTCGTGAAAATGCGTTGCAATGCAAAGAACTACATTTTTCTTACACCTGGTTTTAATGCTGTCAAGCAACGGTTGAAATTGAGTTGTATCCCAAGGTGTATCAAATATAACAACGCCCTGATTAGTTTCGAGATACATTCCGTTTGCTGATACCTGGTCTCCCTTATAGGTGTTGTAAGTTGTATAGATATAAAAGTCTCCTGTTAAATGTGTGATTGTAAGTTTTGATTTTTCTTGCTGTCCAAAAATATTGGTTAGAGAAAAAACAAAAATTATGGTCAAGATGATTATACGCATATTTTTCTTTAAATTATTTAGTGTTGTTTTGTAAAATATTATCATGGTTTAAAACCTCTAATTCTCTTAGATATTCAATAGCTTTTCTTACACTTTTTCCTAATACTCTGTCAATTAAATTTCCTACCCACCTTTTTTGAGTATTTTTATAATCTACCTGGTTGTAAAACCAAATGCCAAGCGGTATTAAGATAATAAAAGCAATTACTTGAACAATCCACCAGTTACCGTGTGTTTGTTTTATTATATCAAAACTCCAGATTGACGTGAGCTTTAAATCAATGATTGATTTTGATATTACAACGGGAAATGCAAGAAGTGCCGGTATAAACAATACGCTTAGTCTAACAAAATGCAGGCTATTCAATTTAATTGTTGCTAACGCGCTTTGAACTGAAATCACATTATTTGCGGAACTGATATTGTTTAAAGCTTTCAACTGGTAAAAACAATTTCTGAATGCAATTGAATAAAAAGCTATCAGCATATAACCAGAAATAGCATAAAACATTTGATTATAATTATAAAAGCAAAAGATTAATACTAATACTATCGCAACAGTGTGAAAGCTAATTTCAGTTATTCTTTGCCAATACAATGGCATAAGTGCAGATTTAATTTTTTGCGTTTGTATTAAATCTAGGGTGTGCAGGTTTAAGTTTAACGATTGTTCCAGCTTAGAATCATAATCCTTCCACATAGTCTTAAGATTATCTAACTCCATAATATTTTTTTAATTGATGAAGAATTTTGATTTCAATTTGTCTTTAATGCGATTGATTTTAGTTGCCACATTAGATATCGAAATGCCGGTGATTTCTGCAATTTCTTTATAGGCTTTATTATCCAGGTAAAGCAGCATAATTGATTTATCAATTTCATTTAACTCATAAATGAACTTCTGTAATAAGCTTAGATTATTTTCAGTATCGGCATCTACATCTGTGGCTTCTTCAAATACAATCAAATCTTCTGAAAAGGAACTAAATTGAACAGACCTCATTTCTTTTCTGTAAAATGAAATTGCTACATTTAATGCTATCCGGTACATCCACGTTGAAAATTTATAATCGGGAGTAAAGCCTTTAAAAGATTTCCATAGATTGAAAACAATTTCCTGCGCCAAATCATCTCTGTCACCTTTATTAGAACAATAGGAATTACAAATCTTAAAAATTATTTTTTTGTTCTCCTGGATAAGCTTTATAAAGGCTGCTTTATCTGTTGTCATCTTATAAAGTCATTAATTAAATTGATGACTATAAAATACTTTAAGCGTCCTGCTGCTTGCCACAGAGACAACAGATAAATGCGTTTCGCTGTCGAATACCTGGTTTGTGATTTTTAAACCGGCGTAATGATTTTTAAGCGAATCAGCAAAGGACATTACAGGGGAAATCATTGATTCACCTTCAAGCGCGCCAACTGAGATAAATATTCGCGCAGATAAACTGGCATTTTGTTTTATAAAAGAAGTTTCAAGTGATAACATCTCGCCATTGTTCCACCAAAACGAAGGGCTGTTCATCGAGTATTCCTGGAATAAATCTGGTTTTGATAAAAGACAATAGCCTACAAATAATCCCCCAAGTGAATGACCGAATAAAGCCTGGTTGCCGTTGGTCTTATACTGTTTATTAATAAATGGTAACACATCTTCCTGAATTGTTTTAAAGAATAACGCGGCTCCGCCCGATTTTAATTTCCCATAAGGCAAGTTGAACATTTTTGACCAAGTGGAATCTGCCTGCGGAATACTGGAAGGTGTGAAATCATTAAATCTGTTTGCCATCCAATCTGATTCAGATAAGTTATTACCATCAATAGCGACAATGATAACATCCGTAATCTCTCTGCCCAAATCCATTATGCTTTTTATGGAATAGAATGTGGTGAAAGAATACTTTCCGTCTAAAACATACAGCACAGGGTAATGAATTGTATCAGAGGCTGAATAATTTTTTGGAAGCAAAACATCCAACTGATAAGTTTTCTTATTGAAATTAGATTTAATGATATACTCTTTTGTATTTGTGATTGCAGAAAAGCTATTTTGACCAAAAGATAACGTAGCAGTAAAAAAAATTAATACACCAATAATTACATGCGATTTTTTCAAAGTAATCTGTTTCATTTTTTTATGTTTTTAAATTAAAATTGTCGAAACACTTTTTGTGTTTCTTAATCTATTAATCGCGTGACTTAAAAAAAATCACAGGATTTTGAAATATTTTTAATTGAGCGTTTGAAAGGTCAGACTTATGATAAAAAAACTTCATGCAGTTTGGAAACAAGAAGTGAGGTTATTACACGAACACCCAAATCTATGTATAACGCTAATCGTGTTTTAAGTCAACAGTTTCAAAATTCTATTGCAAATACATTATTGGCGTTTGTTGTTATTCTATCTGACAAAAGCTTTTTTGAATTATGTGTTAGATGATTTTACACTTTTTATAAGTAGCCATAGCCCGGTGAAAACTTCAGCAATTGTCATCGGAATCCAACCATAATCAGCCATACTTTCGTACCGGGGAAAAATAAGTTTAATAACGCATACAACTACTATTAACAGGGAGGAAAGAAGCCCCAGCAAGGAAAGAAATTTAGAAATATAATTTGACTTTAGAAACAGGAAGAAAAAAATAGTTGAACCGAAAGAAAAAAACGTGGCTGCCATGTTAGTTCCAACTTCTGTTTCTTTTTGAGTTAGGTTTACCCATGTTTGTAATTGTTCAACATTAAACCCGCTTGTATGATTTGCTTCCAAATGAAGTTGTAAAACAAAAAAAAGAAGAATAACCATAACCACACCAATGATTACTTCTACAGTTCTGAATAATAAAGCTGCCATTGCAAGATTCTTACTTATTGGTTTTACTGTTACGTATAGAGCTAAAGCAAGTGCAAGAGTAAATAGTTGTTCACCAAGAAGAAGATAAAGACCAAAGCGATATTGTTGCTGGGATAAAACAATCCTGTGCACTATCTCAAGGAAGTTTCCATTGCCTTCAATTCCTGAAATAATACGGTCAGAGAAAATATAGAAAAGAATAACAGAAAGATACATAGCGCCTGCAAACCTTGCTGCTTTACGTTGGGACATATAATTCATTTTTATTGTTTTTAAAAATAAAGCCATGCAGTTCAAGTGACCGCCAACAGCTTTATATTACCCACTTGCTACTATACTTGTTAGAGTAGAATTTTTTATTACAGCTCATTACAATTTAAAATTTCGCCTGCCTTAAGAATGTGGATTTTAGTATTAGTGCAATCTTTCGTCATCTCTAAAAATTCGTCCGGAGTTTGTGTGTGTTCAGGGAACGTACCATAGTGAAATGGTATTATGTGTTTTGTGTTTAATAGTTTGACAGCATAAGACGCTTCTAATGCTCCCATCATTGAACGGTCTCCAATTGGAATTGCTGCGATATTGGGTTTATAAATTTCACTGATAAGTTTCATGTCGCCAAACACACAAGTATCACCGGCAAAATAAATTGTTATATTGTCAGACAAGCGAATAATAAACCCGTTAGTTGCATGAGGGAAGGTAATTTTTTGTTTGGTTACATAAATATGTGCATTGTGAAAAGCTGTTACCATACTAATTTTTACATCAAGAATATTTATTGTTCCGCCATAATTCATGGGTTCAAATGATTTTTCGGGCACATCTTGTTCAATCAAATAGCGTCTGCAAATATTGTTTGCAATAATTTTTGGGTTTGTCTTTTCAATTATGTCTTTAATGTGAATGTCGAAATGGTCTTCATGTCCGTGTGTTATCAATATTAAATCAATAATACCTTGATTTTCCAAGCCGGCAGGAATATATGGGTTGCCGTTTAGCCACGGGTCTACAATAATTATTTTATTTTCAGGTGTCGTCACCTTGAAAGTGGCATGTCCAAGTAGTTGTATTTTGGTTTTAATTATAGACATTCTTTATTTTATAATTGATAATTTTCTGCGAAGCTTTTTAATCCTATAATGAATTTTTTTATCCCATTATCTGACTGTTTACGTATTATTAAAATGTCCAGCAGTTTACCGAATATTCCGAACTTCACAGTGTATTCCATTACCTGCTTTACTTTGGTTTGATTACTGATTTTTTCAAATGAATAGCTGTGTTTTAAATCTTTCATTGGAAAACTGCAGTCCGTTAATTGATACGTCAATGCTTTATTTGTGTTATAAACAGTTATCTTTTCTTCAAACCAATTTTTTCCGTCCAACATATCTACTTTTCGTATTGCTCCAAGACCTGTTTTTTGCGTTGAAATCAACGTTGATTTTTTTACAGTCGGGTCATACTTTTCTAAAAGCTCAAGATTAGTAAGTATGTTCCAAATTTTATCAATGCCTGCATTGATTGTGATTTCATTGTTTAATACTGCCATAATTATTTTATAAAACGCTTAATACTATTGATAACGCATCTGCTAATGAATGAGGTTATCATCCTAAGCAGGTTTTATTGTGATGTCTTTTGCTCCAATAATCAGGAGCCATAAGCAAATACCAATTTCGCCGATACTGCCTGGAATAGTTATAAACTTTGAAATAAATGTTTGACCGTAATCATTAAATAAAAAATTGCCAACAAAACCTATAAGATAGCCAAAGCATCCAAACATTAATAGAACACCAAACACTTTGGGTAAAAAATTTGATTTTAATACCAAGTAACCAAAAGGATATAACCAAAGACCACAAAAGATTGAAGCAATTTGATTACCATTACTATATAAATGAAGACAGAATAACACTTGCTCCTGTAACCTTTCTGTTTCAGATAACTTAAAAATTTTTGCTTCTTCAATAACTGTCAAAACAGATAATTCATTACCTATATTGATTATTGAAATGGGAACGCTTACTACAGCAAACACCACCATTAGTACAACGTATATTTTATTAACAGGCTTTAATAATTCATATAGAACCAGCGGTAATAGAAGAAATACTGAATAAGAAATTAATCCACTTAATATTCCAAATTTGAAGAGTGTTTTATTGGACGCAATGTTTTTAAAAGTAAGTGCTGAATTGTTCCAGGCTATCAGTTTTGAAGGCACATATACAAGAGCAATAATGCCTGTTACAACTACAATCAAATATAACAGCCCCGCAATTCTTGCTGTCTTTTTGTTTGAAGTCATAATAGGAAATTTTAGCGTTATTACGTTCTTTAAATAGAATTGTTATAAAGTGTTTATATCTTATGTTATCGGCTGTTATTTATTTGATATAACTGCTTGATGATTTATATACTCACTTAATATTTCTTATAAAGTGCAAGCTTTTTTAAATTCAGACAAACATCTAAGATATACGCATTGCGTTTTTTATGAATGGATTTTTATTTTACTTTTTTATTTCATAATGTAATTCCACCATGCCACTTTTATATGGTGTAACTTCCTTAAGGTGCAAAGTTTGTTCTTGTTCAAACTGTTCAAAAAACAATAGCCCTTCACCCAAAATAACAGGCATAATTGATAACCTTATTTCGTCTGCTAATCTTAAATGAATAAATTCATTGGCAAGCATTGCACCGCCTACCAGCCAAACATTTTTATACTTTGATTTTAACTGTTCATCCACAAGTTTAGTAAGGTCACCATTATACAATTCGATGTTTGATTTGTATAATGGCAGGCATCTATGCGTTACAACAATTGTCGGTACATCGCCATAAGCCCAGCCAAAAGATTTTGAAAGTTTTAAAGCATGTTCGTATGTGCGTGCACCCATTATATAACAATCAATTGTTTTCAGAAAATCTTTTATGTCTTGTTTAGTGAGTTCAGTGCCTTTATCATAATGGTCAGGAGTATTAAACCAAGAAACACTATTATCCTTTTTTGCAATAATGCCGTCAAGGCTTGACACCATGTGTATTGTAAGTTTAAACATAACACCATTGATACTTATATTTACCATTCCTGAATAATAATACCAACCTGTTCATCCTTTAACGCAAACTCTTTAGCACCCCAAGGGCGAACTGTAATTTTATTGAGGTTTGGATGTAATAATTCAGAGTAAGATAAACTTACTTTTTGATAGACTTCTTCAATATCATTTGTCACAAGCCTGAAGTCAGGATAATGTTCTTTTGCTAATTCTTTGTTTTCAAAGAGGTTTATGCGCAAACCATTTTTTTCAATAACACAAAAAGGCGTTTCTGATTTTAGTTCATCATGTTCAATTTTAAAATCAAGACAATCTATAAACAGCTTTAATGCATCGTTGATGTTTGTGTAAAATATATTTGGAACTAATTTAGTAAAAGTCATAACTGTTTTATATGCCTTTCAACTTTTTTTGATGTCACTTGTTGCCTGGAATAAATGAAGCATAATCTTTATCAGTAAAATATTAAATACCCTGTCCAAAAGTCAATAAATTATTATCAGGGTCAAGCATTGAAAATTCTTTTTGTAGCCAGGGCTTTACTTCCAAATTACCAGCCGGGTGTATTGCCAGTTTATCATTCAGCATTGATTGATAAAGGTTATCAATATCATTTGTACGAATGTAAACCTGCCCATAATTTTCTTTTGGGTCAAGCTCTTGAAACTCAAAGAAGTGAATTTGAATACTATCCCTCTGTACCATTAAATAGCCGGCAAAATCTGAATTTCCAAGTTCATGGAAGCCTAATTTATTTATATAAAAATCTTTAGTTGCATTTTTGTCACGCATTGGTAATTTGGGATTAATGTCTGTAAGCATATTTTTTTTTGCGCAAAAATGGTAATTACTTTAATTAGTTGCACTTGATTCAAATCAGGAAATTGAATAGTTAGCTCTGACCCGGCTTAATGTTTCAGGGGCAATTTTGAGATACGATGCAATCATTTTAACCGGAAATTTTTGTGTTATTAAGGGTTTTACTTCTTTAACATAATTATATTTCTGTGCCGGACTTAATGAATTATCAGAAAGAAACATTTTGATATTTGAGTGATTAAAAATTTTGTTTAATTGCAAAAAGTTTTGTGATTTTCCAATCAGGCTGTGAATTTTGTTTAAGCTTAACTCAATTACATCTGCTTTTTCAAATGCTTTTATTGTGGTGGCTGACCGGGTTTGCTCAATAAGGCTCGGTTGATTAAATACCCATTCGTTTTTTAGATGCAAGTCAATTATAGTTTCAGTTAACTTATTGGATTGATATTGAAAAAATGAACCTGATAAAATATAATATATAGATTGACAAACATCTTTGTCACTTAACAAAATTTCGCTTTTACTTAAACTCTTTCTAATTGAATACCTCTCAAAAAGGGTAATGTCAAAAGAAGAAAATTGTCCGATATCTTCTAAAATTTTTTGAGTAGTCATAAATAATTTTTATATAACAGGTGATCATCACTATTGGATTTATGTTAGTTAGTATAATAAATTGATGATTA
Source organism: uncultured Parafilimonas sp. (assembly GCA_964236165.1). Classification (GTDB taxonomy): domain Bacteria; phylum Bacteroidota; class Bacteroidia; order Chitinophagales; family Chitinophagaceae; genus Parafilimonas. The sequence goes on from CAXSDU010000093.1 coordinate 9,660, forward strand.
TTTGTTGTTTGTTTATTTAGTACTTATGAGCACTTCTAATCTTTCAAATGCTGAACCCCAGCCATTGTAAAAACCCATCTTCTCCTGCTGCTTGCAATAGTCCTCCGTCGCATGAACAACACTAAATGAAAAATTCGTTTTATTGCCATCTGCCTCAAACAGCACATGCAATTCTACACCTTCTGTCATTGGTTTGAAATCGGCTGTTGTTACAATTTTTTTATAAGGCTCAATTTCTAAATACTTGCCTTCAGAGGTAAATTCATTTCCATCAGGCATCGGCATCATAAATTTCCATTTGCCTCCAACTTTAAAGTCGTGATTAACTACAGTTAGCTTCATTCCTTTTGGTGCCCACCATTGAACAATATGCTCAGGCTTAGTCCAGGCTTCCCAAACTAATTTAACCGGCGCATTGAAAATTTTATGTATTGTCAATGTGCGGTTTTTTGCATCATTTGTGTTACTCATTTTTTTTGTTTTTTATTTTTTGATTTTAGTTTGTTTATATAGAGTTCAAAGTTGTCTATTCTTTCATGCCATTGCTGTTGGTATTTCTCTAACCACATAAAGGCAGGTATAAGATTTTCCGACTTTATTTTACAATAACGCTCTCTGCCTTTTTGCTCAATCTCAACAATATTGCATTCTATTAAATGTTTAATATGCTGCGAAATTGCAGGACGACTTATTTGAAATTTGTCAGCAATTGCATTAAGTGTCATTGGTTCTTTGGCAAGCATGTCTATAATCTGCCGCCTGTTTGGGTCTGCAATCGCCTGGAAAACATCTCGCCTTATCTCCGCTGACATAATAGTAAGTAAATGCTTACGCAAATATATATGTAAGTATTTACTTACAAAAAATATTTTAAACATATAATGTTGAAAACGCAGCTATATCTCCATTTTAGAATAATTGATGGAGAATTAAAATGATCTATCAAAGATTTAGCCACGAGCTGTTGCTCAATTATATTACCGGTAAACAGAACAGCTGCTTTGAGATAAGCTAAAAAAGAAGGCAGTGTGATACAAACAACAATTACTAATGTTTTTTTAGGACTACATCTTGTTTTTATCTAAATAATGCTGCAAACTTAGCCTCGAGGTTTTTATAATCTGTCGCATGCTTTAGTAGCATATAATGCCAGAAATCGGAATCCGTAAAATCATAGTCAGCCTGTGTAAAGATTTTTATTGGCTGAATCACCAACAAAATTGTGCCTTTTAATTACTTCAAAATTTTTGTTGAAGAGACATCAATGGTTTGCGCCTGAAGAACATTTAAACAACATAGTGTAATGATGGCAATATCAATAATTGATTTAGAGATAATATTTTCTCATTCGGTTCTCAAACTCTTTACAGGATTTGCGATGGCTGCTTTTATTGACTGGAAGCTCACGGTTAATAATGTTATCAATAAGGTTCCTATACCGGCAGCTGCAAAAAACCACCATTCAATTTTTGTATGATATGGATAATCCTGCAACCACTTATGCATAAAGTAATATGACAGCGGAGCCGCAATAGAGAATGAAATAACAACCAGCAACACAAACTCTTTCGATAATAAATTCCAGAGGTTAAATACAGAAGCACCCAATACTTTTCTTACACCAATTTCTTTGGTTCTTTGTTCTGCAACAAAAGATGCAAGGCCAAATAAACCCAGGCAACTTATAAAAATTGCAAGTGATGCAAAAAATGTAGAAAGCGTTCCAATTTTGTTTTCGGCTACAAATTTTGCAGTAAACTCTGTATCGGCAAACCTGTAATCAAATGGTGCGGATGGAATATATTTTTTAAATGCAGCTTCAATTTTGTTAATTGATTCAACAGCACTTTTCTCAGGATTTAATTTTAGTGTGATAGTGTTTAAATAATTGTCGTTATCATTAGTAAGAAAATACATGGTCTGCCTAACGGATTTATAAGGCGATTCCATCAGCATATCCTTAATCACACCTAAAACAATACTTTTTTTCCCATTTGGTTTAAAGATAATTGAGCCAACAGGGTTTTTTAAATCTATAAATTTTACAGCCGCTTCATTCAGTACTACACCTGAAGAATCAGTACCAAATTCTCTTGAAAAATCTCTGCCTTCTTTAAGTTTCCAACCGACTGTTTTTCCAAAATCATTGGTTACCCACACAGTTGCGAAATTTGCATCAAGGTTTGGATCTTTTCCTTCCCACTTATACCCGTTATCATTATCATAAATATTTGTAACAGGGCTTGATGACGATGTCATTTGAAGGATGGCACCATTATATTTTAATTCATTGCTTAACACATCCATCTTCCCATAGAAATCTTTTGACTTCATCTGAATCATCAGCAAACCATTTCTATCATAGCCAATCGGTCGCTTTTTTGAATATTGCACCTGGCTGTAAACAACTATTGTTGCTATAATTAAAACAAGTGAAATTGTGAATTGAAAAACCATCAATACTTTACGTGGCAATGTTGCAAAGCTGCCTGTTTTAAAAGTGCCTTTTAAAACTTTTACAGGATTGAATGAAGAAAGATATAGTGCCGGGTAACTACCTGCCAACACACTTGTTATAAAAATAAAAGCAAACGATGTAAGCCAGAATAATGGGTTGATCCATGGGATCGACATATTTTTTGAAGCAATTATATTAAACCATGGCAATAACAATTGAGCAGTTACAATGGCTGCAATAAAAGCAAGCATTACGATAAGTAAAGACTCGCAATAAAATTGGCTTACTAACTGGCTGCGTACAGAACCAACTGCTTTGCGAATACCTACTTCTTTTACACGCTTTTCGCTTTTTGCTGTGCTTAAATTCATGAAATTGATGCAGGCTAAGAGCAATACAAACGCTCCTACAGTACCAAACAACCAAACATATTCAATTAAGCCTGTGGTGTTGCTGTCACTATCCCATGCAGCATGCAGATGCCAGTTTGCCATTGGCTGAAGAAGTACAACAGGTTTGGATTTTTTTTCGTTTTTCGGCAAATGATTCAATATTACATTTCCAATATGTTCGTTAACTGTATTAAAATTTGCCTCATCATTAATTTGCGCATACACCAGGAAAGAGTTATCATCCCACTTATTCTGGTCACTCATTGACCAGGGATTACTTGTAATATATAAACTAAAAGGCGCAATAAAATGAAGGCCGTTAAATTCTGTGTTCGTTGCAATGTCTTTATAAACACCGGTTACCTTTACGCTAAACTGGTCATCAATTTTTATAAGCTTATTTATTGGGTCTGCATCGCCAAAAATTGCTATTGCTGCTGATGATGATAACAGGATTGAATTTAGTTCACTCAATCCATTATAATTGCCTGCCAGCATTTTTAATGATAGCATCCGCGGCGCATCGGCATCCATATAATTACCGCTTTCAGACAGGTTTTTATCGCCGTATGTAAGTATATGTTCATTTTGCCATGCAGCCCTTACTACATACTTAAAATCATTGCTATAATTAGTTTGCAGCTCTTTGCTTAAAGGAAGCGGCACGGGAGTTTGCGTGCTTGTAATTCCATTGGATGTTGTGTGCTGCATCACCCAAGCAATGTGGTTATAGTTATCAAAACTTTTGTTGAATGATAACTCATCATAAATCCATAAACCAATCAGGATAGCTACTGTCATTCCAACAGCAAGGCCACCAATATTTATGATTGATGAAGCTTTGTTGTTTTTAAGATTTCGCCACGCAGTTTTAAAATAGTTTTTGAACATGATAATCAGTTGGTTTGAAAAACAGAGAAATTTGAAACCACACTTTGCCTTCTTTCTATATCAGGCTTCAACGCTAATGCCAACGCTTAAACAACTGTAAAATAATTATTTTATTATTCAAAAATCTTTTTTAAAAGTTCGTTCAGTTTTCTCACGATATCAGTAAGCGTCAACAAATCCATTGCATTGATACTATAATTACTTTTATACCTAGCATCAATATATGCTTTCTGCAAGAGGTTGAACAATCGTTTATCACTTTCTTTATTGTTGCCTAACACAATTTCCGGCAATTGATAACAAACCATGCAGCAATAGCGGTAGAGCTTATCAAGATTATGTGCTACAACACGAAGACCTGTTTTGAGTTGCAGCATGGTATGCAATGCCTGTTCAGCAGCCTGGTGCAGCATAAATGCACACATTTTATTTTGTTCTCTTATTCGGTATAAATCAGCACCGGCTAAAAATTCTTCCACTTTATTTAAACCTGCTATATAAATAACATTGTTTTCTTTTTGGATAGCAGCATCGTCTTTTATTGTAACAGACACGTGAGGTATTTCCTTTTCGCCATGAAGGAGAACTGCTTTTGTATACACTGCATGTGCAAATGGATGACCTTCCATCAACCATTCTTCAAAACGTTCTTCGCTTAATACAATAGCAGTAACAGGTATAAAATGCTGGCAGTTGTTTTCAATAGTATCCTGTACCTGGTTATGCCCTTGCTCGCTGTTTACAATCACTAAAAGATAATAATGACCAACATGCTTGCAGCTTGGTGCGTCCGGCATAAAGATGCTTTCTGTTCTTCTCGTTAATAGTGTTGAGCCAAGCAGGTATATCTTTTCAACAGCACATGCTTTCAGTATTATTTTGACTAACTGCTGATGCTGTTCTTTAAAGCTTTCCGTTAAGAGATAATACATGCCTTACTTTTATATTCACTCGTTAAATAGATCAGTAGCTTTTAAATCATAACATTCACATAAAGCAAACAAGAGCCACATTTTGCAATGAGCGTTAGGCTTGTCTTCGATATGCATTAAAAAGTAAACAGACACACCTATGCGCCATGCTGCTTTACAAATGCTTATTCCTCTTTCCTGCCTTGCTGTCTTAAGCATTGCAAAAGCTGCTTTAATTAAAGCATCTGCATCATACTTTGTTTTCCTGCTGTTCTGCATTTACTGTTTCGTTGGTTTGCTCCATGTTTTCTAATGCAGAGGTAAGGCTGTCCCGTTTGGTATAAGTTCTTACATGCAGCAGGTAAGCTGCTTCTGTAAGCTTTTGCAGCGTGATATTCAGTTTTAATGTATCCCATTCAAGACTGGCATCCATAAAGCTGTCGTATGATAAAGCATACTGTATAATCCTTTCAAATAGTCCATCAAATTCATCGTCGTTAATATACCGTACTGCTTTCTTAAGCGCTTTGTATGGGTTATAGAATTCCTTTATGGATAAGTATTGCGGAATGTAATCCCAGCATTCCTTTTTCTCCCATAAATGACAATAGAGCTTATATTCATTTACATCCGGTATGTCCGTTTTATCCTCTGGTTGGAAAAAACGCTTAAACTGACCATAGTAAAACGCTACAAATTAAGCAGGCAAA
>CAXSDU010000094.1:0-14628 GCA_964236165.1 uncultured Parafilimonas sp.
GTTACTAGCTTTTTACAATGACCGCTAACTTTCCAAATATATGCAATGAAATTGCGGCAATTTATTACAACACAGAATCTCATGCTGCGCATAAGGAATTGCGATGAAGACTCGGATACGAAAGAAGTTATTTCCGTCTGCCAGCCTATTGCCAGGCGCATTTAAACTGTGTCATTTTACAAACTAAATCGGGATCGTTTTTATCATCTTCTTCATACTGTCAAGTAAATTACTGCAGGTACTAAATTACCGCACAGGTACTGGCGCAAAATTCAGCCGGTAAAAGCGGTTTTAGCCAGTTAATAAGTTTTATGGTAGGCAGTTAAAGGGCAAACGAATTTTGCATAAATTTTTGAGAAGGCAATACTAACCCGGAACCCTCGAAATATATTTTTCTATTTCTTTAATCTGATCGACCACTTGTTTTGTAGTGGGTTTACACGCTTTGGCTTTTCTGAAGAAATCTTTTGCTGCGCGAAACTCGCGTTTGTTCATAAATATCTGGCACATGCTTAAATAAGCAACGGCTTCACTTTCTTTATCTGGAATGCCGGCACGAATAGCAGCCCGCACATAACCTTCGGCTGTTTTAAAATCGCCTTTTTGCATGCTCATCATACCTAACTGTAATTTATTTGCACCTTCCGCTTCAGGCATAGGCGCGCCCAGCGAAGAACTTTTCTTTAAATGTTTTTCGGCAGTATCAAAATCCTGGTTCATCATTGCCACATTACCTTTTACTGTATAATATGTTGAGCGAATTGGCTTGTATAATAAATTGGGAAACCAGATACTGTTTAAAATTTTATCTACTTCCTGCATATTACCCTGCTCCATTGGTTCCTGCAATAAACGCATAGGACCAATAAAAAAATTACTGAGCAAACCAATCAATCCAACAAAATATAAAGGGAATGTAGGCCAGAAACCTGTACCTGTAAGGTTAAGCACAATGCCAATAACAATAGCTAAAATACTTAACCAAAAACGATACTTTATAATGAGATTGTAAAACTTCATATCCTGTTTTAAAGCGACGAAGATAACTTACAGTTTGTAATGAAGTTTTTTAATAGTAAGATTCCTACTTGAGAATAAATTAGAATTTATCATCGTTAATCTCAATCCAGAAACCATCAGGATCCTGAAAATAAATTTGCTTTATTCCGTCGGGTCTTACTTGTGGAGCTTTTGTTTTTTGAGACCAATCGCCATATTTTACATTCATCGAATCGAGATGTTTTGCAAAATCTTCCACTGAAGGCACGCTAAAAGCGAGATGAATATTTATATCGTGTGGAATATCTTGTTTTGCACCTTGTACAATATGTAATTCATTATGTTCACCGATCTTTTCCCATATATGATTGTTATCATGAAAAGGTTCAGAAATTCTTGAAAGCATCATCACCTTTTCATAAAAATCTGCACTCTTGTTCATATCTACAACAAAAATTGTTGTATGATTAAAGCGAGGAGTTTGAGCATTTAAAAACCAAGTGCTAAAAAAAAGAAAGTTTATTAGCAACAGTAATATGTATTTTTTCATTCCGGAAAGATAGATAACCAGCCAATTAAAATAATCTTATAAACTACAAACAGTATTTTTGTTTAACTACGGCCCCGTAGTTCAATGGATAGAATAGAAGTTTCCTAAACTTTAGATACAGGTTCGATTCCTGTCGGGGCTACTTTATTACGCTTTATTTTTATTTGCTACTAACAAAACCACAACACCTGCAGCTGTAACTACAATACCAGCATATAAAGGCCAGTTTACAGTATGATTTTCTTCTTTATTGATTTGAACAGGGCCGAGATCAGCTACTTTTTTTTCTTGTGTAAAATTAAAACTTCTAAATACCATCATTACAATACCTACTATTATTAATACAATTCCAATTCCTTTCATAAAATTATTTTGAAGATGAAAATATTTTTTCTATACCATGCATAAGACCACTCATCGGGCCTTCCATTTTATTTGTATTATCGTCTATAGTTGTATCATTAAGTAACTCACCAATATGAAGTTCACCAGGCAAATGTTTTAAAATATTTGAACGCTGATCTGTAAAAAAATTCATTATTTCGATTCCGTTTGAATCTTTCAAATTTTCTTTTAAAATTTTTTTTATTGCTCCTACTGTTTTTTGCATAGCATTTTTCGCATCACCTGTATCAGATTTTGCATAATCTGCAACTGCTTGTATTACCGGATTTGTATTTTCTTTAAATAAATTATTTAAAATTTCTGTACCATCTTGTTGCATTATTTTTTCAGCATTTTCAGCGCTTCTTGTATTCTTATAAAAACCAGCAAGCACAACAGGAATTGCGGCACTTTCAACGTTTGGATTTAACTGTTCCTGTTTAATTGGTTCTTGTGTATTAGGATCAATTTTAGGTACTTCTGTGTTCCCAAGATTATTTTTAATTTCTTGAATTACATCGATTGCCATAGATAAAATTTATATACAAAATAAAGAAATAATCATGCCATTAGCATATAATTATTAATAAAAAGCCTTTGATGATGATCAAAGGCTTACAAGAGATTTAAAAATTAATTACGCTTCTGTTAGAAGTGACTTGGATTTTACTTTAAGTAAAGCAGGCTCGTCTTCTAAAGATGCTTTTTTGAACAACATTGCCGTCCAAACGTGGTCTAAAGCAACCTGATCAACGGCTTCAAAATCACTATCACTTAATAATTGCCAGCTACAGTCTCTGTTTAAATCGCTGGCTATTTTACTAGTAACTTTAGGATAAGCTATCCACAGTTTACTTTTTTCACCAAGCGCTGTAAAAACATCTTTTAAAATGCAAGACAACTGGTTATAATTAACTGCAAATACCAGCGCAAAATCAATCTTTCTTACTTTTAATAATGGCGTTACATTTTTAGCGTAAGATAATTTTGCAAACTGTTTTTCAATTGATGAGGGTAAACCCTGAATAAGTAAATTCCTTTCTTCCCTCAAATCCAATTTTTCAAACAAATTGTTAGATAACATACTGAAAATGAAGTTTTGTATTAAAAAATGCGGAATGCAAAGTTAAGGAATTTTGCAGGGTGAAACAAGAAATAATAAAATTATTCTTGTTTAGGACTAATATCATTCTTATTATCAAAACAAAAAGAATAGCAAATAAGATATATCTATGATAATTTTTTATAAAATAAAGTGCTGATAATATGCTTGGAGATTGATTAGTTTTAAATCAATGATCTAAATTTTAAGGCGTATAAATTATTACATCATCCAAAAACTATACAAGTATTATAAAAAAGCTGTTATGTTTTTTTCATAACAGCTTTAAAAATATAAGTTTAGTTTATTGCTTTACAAATTTCGAAGTATATAAGATACCTCCATGTTTATTTACAATAATTAGTAAGTAAGTGCCACCTGCAAGTTTACTTACATCAATTTTTAAATCAGAAGAACTTATTGGTTGAGACAAAATAGGTTTTCCAAAAATATCTACAACTTTTATTGTTGCTCCTCCATAAAGTTTTGAAGTTTTAATGTTTAAAACAGATGTAACCGGATTTGGAAATAAGCTAAAAGAATTATCAGCAATTACAGCGGAAGCATCGTTATCTTCTGAATTTAATGTTGCTGTTCCCGTTGTTACATTTAAAGTATAGCAATTTGTACTGTTGAAAGCACCATTAGACCCAACAATTTTAATAAAAAAAGTACCTATTGCATAGCTTCTGCTTTTAACCTCTGAAGTTGTTCCTGTTTTTTTAGAAGTAGCTACCAGCATTTGTTTGCTGTTATAAATATACAAATCATAGTTTGCAGGAAGCGTGGATAATGTAATAGTTGCAGTTCCTTTTGTAGTGATTGTAAATTTATAATAATCAACATCTGCAGCGGTGCTTATTGTTCCATTTACATTTGTATTAAACGGTATTGCTACAGCAGCTGCAAAACTGTTATGAATACTGCCGTCGTATGTTGCATTACAAGCCGTGGCAACATTATTTGTGGTAAACTGAGCAGTACTATAATCACTTGAACCGGATGCACAATTAGTTCTTACACGGTAATCATATAATGTATTTACAGATAATCCGCTTAAGCTAACAGTAAGTGCTGTCGTTGCTGTAGCAGCATTTGTCCACGTTGCGGCAGTATGGATCTTATAATCAACATCATAATTATTTGCTCCTGTTACTGCAGACCAGTTTAGTTTAGCTGTAGTTGAAGTAATATTTGTTGCCGTTAGCCCTGAAGGTGCTTCACAAGAACTGGTGTTAACCTGTCCAGCTGCCTGAAATGCCTGTATAATTCCGTAACCACTATTATTATCGTAACCTGAGCCTTCAATATCTAAAGCCGTTGATGTAAGTATTGTTCTCACCTCAGCCGGTACTAACGAAGGATTAGCAGATAAAAGCAACGCTGCAATTGCTGCTGCATGTGGCGCAGCACAGGAAGTACCAAAAAACGGACTAAGCCCGGTAAGCACTCCAAAAGTGGTTTTTACACCATCTGCAGCAGTTAAATCGGGCTTAGAAAGTGAAGTGCCTCCATTAGTTCCGAAAGTAAAACTTCCCGGTGTAATTGCTGTGCCATCAGGGTTATAAAATATACGCCTTGGTCCATCTGATGAAAATGGCTCTACACGGTTTGTAGAATTAAAAGGATTTGGATAAGGACCTGTAGGATAACCACTCTCAAAAGCAGTATGCGCCGGTGTTGCAGCCATACAAAAAGCATTAACAGCACAAGCATGACCTGTGGTTTGCCCATTAGTTCCTATAGTTAGTGTACCGCGATTAGTATTCAGATGAAAAGCTCTTATCGACGCACCTGCAGTTTTAAATACTACCAGCCGATCACCACTTACAAGACTTGGTGCAGATACTTGTTCGTATGGGTTTTGGGAACCTGATTGAATATTGGTTGATGAACCTTTAATTGTGCCTGTTGAACTCACTAAAAAAAGATCATAGTCATCACCCGAAGCACCTAAAGGATCGCTCCAGTTTAAAGTATACACACCTCCTTTTGTTTTAATGATATCGCCATTAATCGGAGATGATATAGTTCCAAAATTGTGAATAGTTCCTGATTTTGTACCGCCTGAAAAAGCTGTAGAACCAGCATCATTAAAATCTCCTTCAAAAACGCCTGATGTACCTTTTGCAAGAGAACCAGAATTACCTGCAGAAGAAAAATACAAAGCTCCGGAAGCAGTAACATTATCTACTGCCTGTGCAACAATTCCATCCTGAAAAGCGGGTTCATCAAAATAAAAAACATCATCAACTATTATATTACAGTTATATGTATTGCGGAGTGTTGTAATGTTGGTGGCGAAACCTGCTTCACTAATATCTGCTGTAGCAAAATATAAAGTAGCTTTTGGTGCAAGATCATGTATAACTTGTAACATAGCTCTGCCTTCATCAGATCCGCCCGCAAAATCCTGTACAACAGTTACAGGAGTAACGTCTCCGTCAGGGTTTCCGGGGCCAGGCAAATCACCAGTGGTAACATTATTTGCAGCACCATTTTTTGCATTATAACTGTCAGATAAAACACCAATTTTTATTCCCTGTCCCATATAACCATAAGTGCTTCTTACATCAGCGGCGCGATGATCAACATCGCCTTCAGAAGTAGCTTTTCCGGTAAGTGGCTGCATATTATTAAGATACGCTTTTAACTCCGTACGCACTTTTGCAACGCGCTCCGCATAAGAAGCGGTTTCGTTTATTTCATTTCTATTCGCATCAACAAGTATAGATTTTACTGCAGGTTGAATAAATTTCACTCCCGCATAACCCGCAATAATTTCAACTGCTTTAAGGCTAATTAGTGCACGCACTGTATGATACTCCGGCGAAGCATAAATAATTTTTCCGCCTAATGAAGTAATTCTTGAAAGAAATGCAGTTGTAATATTAGCGCTGATATCTACTTTTAATACACCGGCAAAATCTGCGTCCACATTTGCAGGTTCAAGGTTTATTCCTTGTATCATTTTTTCACCACGATTTTCTCTTACGGCTTGCAGCAAGCGTGAATCTATTTTACGTTCTACAGGCGTACGACTGTTTTTTTCTTTCAGCAAAAATTGTATTTGCTGCATTGTTGCAGGACTAACTTGCGCAAAAGAATGCTGGCACAAGAAAATAACAGAAAGCAATAACAGTTTAATGAAATGTTTTTTGTAATTCATAAACAGGTGATGTTGGTTAATTTTATTAAAAAATAAAAGCTTACAAATAAATACGAATAATTTGTTTAAAAAGCAGCTTGTTAATTATTGGTACGTTGTAAAACTATAAAAAGAAAGGATAATTTATTAAATATTTCTGCTTGGTATTGAACAATTTAAGATACGAGGAAATTTAGTGAATATGGAAACCGAAACTAACTGTCCATCTACATTTGCCAGTACATGATGTTCGTATTGCCTCCATTTTGTGTACCTGCTTAAGTAACTAAACACATCATATAAATTGGAGGAAAAATATGCGTCCGGTATTTATGAACCATTATTCCATGGTCATCATATAATCATAAGTGTTGCCACCAATATGAACCTGCTTATTAAATGCTGCGGGCGCTGATACACAAAATCTCATCTCAAATATGAGAAGCATAATAAATTCATCAATATATTTATTGTAAAAAGAATTAAATTACATGTACAGGGAAAGAAATAATAGTTCCGAGCCCTTCATTACTCACCATCATTACCAATAATTGATAATGAGAACTTCAAAGCCTTAATTATTATTTTTCTCATATCAAAAACAACTAATCTTATTATCTGTTCAACTAATTTCTTAAAAATATCAATTGTATTTTATCTCTTTCATTAAAGAGACCATTTGAAGATAAACTTCTTCAAAATCCGGATGCTTTATCCAGTCAATTGTACGATGTAGTTGTTTATTTAATGGTGCCCATCTTTTAGGTTCACCATCCATACTTATAATTACACCCGGCGTTTTTACTGCAGATGCAATATGTGAAACGCCGGTGCAATTTGCAATCAGCATAAAAGCATTTTGTATTAAGAGAGCAACAACGCCTAAATTAGTTTTACCAGTTAAATCAATTGCCGGGTACTGCATACATTTAATCAATTCGCGTGTAATTTCTTTTTCATCATTTGTACCTGTTATCACAACTGTAAAGCCTTGCGCAATACAATAATCTGCAAGCGCTGCAAAAAATTTTGGTGGCCACTGTCGCCAGTTGCCGCGTGAACCGGGATGTATAACTACATATTGTTTTTTTATAATCGGAATTAACAGCTCGCTGTAATCTTTATAATCCTTTTCAGTTAAGGGAAATTCAAGTTCGGTACCTGCCGAATCAATTCCTAAAAATTTTATTAATGCAATATGCCTGGTTATTTCATGATCATGATTAGGATACTCCATAAACAAATCTGAAGCAACATAACTTTCATTATTATAAAAACCGGCAACATGTTTTGCATCAAACAAAAACATTAAAACATTTACAATGGTTCCGTTGCCTTGCATTTGCAAAACCAAATCAAACTTTTCTTTTTTCATTTGCTTGATGAAGATGTGCAACGATTCATCATCATAAACCTGTTCAGGCAAACCGTCACATCCGGGAAAATGAATAAACCTGTCAAAATAATTATTAAATCGCTGCACAAATGATTGTGCCCACGGCAAGCCAATTAATGTAATTTCTGCATCAGGATAAGCGTTGTGTAAAGCGCGGATTGAAGGAATAACGCAAAGCATATCACCCAATTGTAATGCACGAAAAACAGCAATTTTATATATGCTTTGCGGCGCTAATTTCAAAGCAACAAAGTTTTATATTTTATGGAACCATATAACGTCCAGTACACTGATAAAAATGGAATTATCATTGATGTTGTAAACATTTCCAGTACATGGTAAAATCTTTTTGATGTGCCCTGTAATCTTTTAATAGTAAAAATCAATACCAAAACCATCCAATACAAAAAACTTAATAACGCAATATTAAAATTTGCTGTGATGATTGTGATAATAAGAAGTGTAAAAAGAATTATCATAAAATAATAATTCCAAACCGTTTTGTTGCTTATTTTTTCTTTATATAAATCGGGATGTTTTTTTCTAAGCAAAGCATTAAACATTGACTTTTTTTGTTCTTTAATACTAATGCCCCAAAATGTACTGCGAACGGGATGCACAATAATTGCTTCATTAACTTTTATAATTGAAATAGAATTTTTAATAAGCCTGAATTGAAACTCGCTGTCTTCACGCCAGGCAACCGTAAAGTCTTCATCAAAACCGTTTATCTGTTCAAACGCTTCTTTTGTACATGCACAATTTGCTGTAATAAATCCTGCGGTTTCCAGGTGTGCAATGTTCTTTTCATAATCAGTTGGTTCAATACTGCGCGGTACAATTGTTTTACCTGAAAATGCAATTAATTTTTTTTGTTGTGATTGATAAATATTCCAGAAGTTTTCTATCCATTTATAATGCGGAATGCAATCATCATCGGTAAATAAAATCAATTCGCCTTCTGCTAACGATGCACCTTTGTTTCTTGCAGAAGCCGGTCCTTTTTTCTTTTCAAGACGAACACATGAAATATTAATATCAAGATGTTCTTTCCTGTAATTTATAACTTCTGATTTAGTATTATCATCAAATCCATCTGTTACAATAATTACTTCATAATCAGTTCTACAAAAACTTTGATTTGCAAGTGCAGCAATACATTTTAATAACAATGCCTGTCTTTTATAAGTTGGAACAATAACGGAAATTTTCATGCAACAACACTTTATTTTTCCAATAAAAAACAATTTATAACCAATGCATCAAACGGTGATGTCCAGAAACATTCTATTGCATCACGCGGCGTGCAAACAATAGGTTCACCGCGTGTATTAAATGATGTGTTTATTAAAACAGGAACACCGGTTTTCTTTTTAAATTCTTTCAATAAATCATAATATAACGGGTGTTGATTTTCATTGATGGTTTGAATGCGAGCCGTATTATCAACATGACGCACAGCAGGAATTTTATCCGCTTTATCGTGTTGCACATTATATACAAACAACATGAATGGAGAATAGCTTGCGTTCTCAAACCACTCGCTTGCATCTTCTTCTAAAACAACAGGTGCAACAGGACGAAAATCTTCACGATCTTTTATTTCATTCAGCTTTTGCTGCATAGATGCATTAACCGGAGAGGCAAGTATAGAACGGCTTCCAAGCGCACGAGGACCAAATTCCATTCTTCCCTGACACCAGCCAATTACTTTATCATCTGCTAAAATTTTTGCAGTTTCTTCCGCAATATTTTCAAGTTTACGATATGGAACTTTTGTCCATTGCAGAAACTGTTCAATTTCATCATCATTAAAATCAGGTCCCCAGTAAACGTGTTTCATTTCTTCGCGTTCTGGATTTTTATTTTCTTGTATATAAACCCACAACGCAGCGCCGTAAGCTGTTCCGGCATCACCGGCAGCGGGTTGAACCCAGATATTTTTGAATGGTGTATTATCTCTGATAACAGCATTCATAACACAATTCAAAGCAACACCACCAGCAAGACAAAGATTTTCGCATTGCGATGTTTTATATAACCAGTTTGAAAGCTTAACGCTTGTTTCTTCCAATACTTTTTGTAATGAATGTGCAATATCGAAATGCTGTTGTTCAAAGGGTTCATTCTTTAATCTTTTTTTACCCAGCACTTTTTCAAAATCAACTTTTTCAATCGTATAATTTCCATCATCTTTTACGTCAATCATTTTCCTGAAAATATCTAAATAAACAGGCTTGCCATAAGATGCAAGCGCCATCACTTTATACTCATCAGATGAATGCAAAAAACCTAAATGCACAGTAACATCTTCATATAATAATCCAAGCGAATGTGGCATGCACACTTCACCAATCATTTCCAAATTATTGCCTTCCCCAATGTAATAACTGCTCGTTGCTTTTTCGCCTCTTCCATCCAAAATCATAACAGCAGATTTTTGAAATGGTGAAGGATAAAATGCACTGGCTGCATGTGCTATATGATGATCAATAAAATGCCATTTTTCTTGTAATGGTTTTGCACCTACGAAACGTTTTTGCAAATGATGTGGATAACCATCAGCTAATTGCCCCGGCGCATTTACAATTAACGAAAGAAATAAAGGATCCCATTCAGAATTCCATTCTTCAGGATTTGCAGTTTCAGCAGGCTTTAAAGGCAAACTTATGTTTCTATCATTCGCATGTTTGCCTAATAGTTTATATGGATTGAATGAATAAGCAATTTTATCAACATCATTCAAATGAATATTTGCAACCTTTAAACAATAATCAATTGCATTAAATGGTAATTCATACGTTGAAAAAGGTATTGGTCTTTTACCATGTTTGATGTGTGTAAATCGTTCTTCTTCTGCAGCAGCCAGCAATTTTCCATCTTTTAAAATACATGCAGATGAATCATGAAACACTGCATTAATGCCCAGTATGTACATAGATTAGCGTATTACCTGAAACGGATTAACGCATTAGTCTAAACAAAGAACAATCCGTTTTGATAAATACATTAAAACTTTAAATAATAATACAACTACAGCCATGTTATCATTCAACATATAAAATTTAATAATAAATCTACCTGAATCTCAATTTAGATGCGGGTTGTAGAAACTTGTACCGAAAGTGTGTAAAGTTTATTGGTTTTATTTTTTTATCATACATAATACATCAAATTAGAAAAATCCGGTTGGCACAATTTTTTGAGCTGTTGTTGTTTATCCCGAATACATAATGGCTAACCTATACACTTATCAGGCCGAAAGGCTTAAGATTTTTACATGGCATATACATGGTAGTTACCTGTATTATTTATCGCAGGGTAACTATGATATTTATATTCCGGTAAACAATAAAAAAAATGAAGGATATTATGGACGTGGTGCTACTTTTCCGTTTGGCAATAATGTTATTGAAGTTGATGCAGCTGAAGTAAAAACAATGCATTTTGATTGCATTATTTTTCAAACAAACAAAAATTTTTTGGTTGATCAATATGAAATTTTGAGTGAGCAACAAAGAAAGTTGCCGCGCATTTATTTGGAACACGACCCACCTTCAAAACATTCAACAGACACAAAACATATCATTAATAATTCCGAGGTATTAGTTGTACACGTTACACATTTTAATAAGTTAATGTGGAATAATGAGAACTGTAATGTAAAAGTGATTGACCATGGAATAACACAACCAACTGTTTCTTATTCGGGTGAACTTAAAAAAGGTATCGTTGTTATAAACCATTTACATCAACGCGGAAGAAAATTAGGTGCTGATATTTTTGAAGAAGTTGGCAAAAGTATTCCGCTTGATTTGATTGGAATGGGAACAAAAGAGTATGGCGGATTAGGCGAAATTTTACATCCGCAAATACCTGAATTTATCAGCCATTACCGCTTTTTTTTTAATCCCATCCGGTATACAAGTCTGGGTCTTGCAGTGCTTGAATCAATGATGATTGGAATTCCTTTTGTTGGTTTGGCAACAACAGAATATGTAACTGTTGTAAACAATGAAACATCCGGTTTTATACATACTGATGTTGGCTATCTTATTGAAAAAATGCAGCAACTGTTAGAAGATAAATCATTGGCAAATTCAATTGGAGAACAGGCAAAACTGAATGTTGAAAAACGTTTCAACATTCACCGGTTTGCAAAAGAGTGGAAAGAAACTTTTGAGAATGCAATAGAATCAAACACGTACAACTATGAAAAAAAGAATAGCATTTATTAGTGAACATGCTTCGCCGCTTGCAACACTTGGTGGCGTTGATAATGGCGGTCAGAATGTTTATGTCGCAGAACTTGCAAAGGCACTTTCGTTAAAAGGTTATTATGTTGATATTTACACAAGAAAAGATGATTTAAATATAGCTAATGTTGTTGATTGGTTGCCGAACGTAAGAGTTATTAATATACAAGCCGGACCTGAAAGATTTGTTGAGAAAGAAAAGCTGTTGGATCATATGACTGAGTTTACCAACAATATGTTTTGCTTTATGCAAAAACAAAAATTAAATTATGATTTAATGCATGCAAATTTCTTTATGAGCGGACTTGTTGCATCTAACATAAAAAAGAAGACAGGCATACCTTATGTTATAACTTTTCATGCGCTGGGTTTAGTAAGATTAGCGCATCAAAAAGAGATGGATAAATTTCCTGCTAAACGTTTTGATATTGAAAATATGATTGTTAAAGATGCGGATTCAATTATAGCAGAATGCCCGCAGGATAAAGAAGATTTAATTAATTATTATAATGCCGATGAATCTAAAATTACTATTGCTCCTTGTGGTTTTAATCCAAATGAATTTCATTTAATTGATAAAAAAATAGCAAGAACAAAACTTGGCTTACATCATAACGAAATTATCCTTTTACAATTGGGCAGAATGGTACCGCGCAAAGGTGTTGAAACAGTGATTCGTTCAATCAGCAAAATAAATCATACAATAAAAAATATAAGATTAGTAATTGTTGGTGGCGAAAGTGACGAACCTGATGAAACGATTACACCTGAAATTGGCAGGTTAAAAAGAATCGCTGAAGAAGAAAATGTTACAGCGCATATAACATTTACAGGAAGAAGAAAACGCGATGTACTAAAATATTTTTATGCTGCCGCTGATGTTTTTATTACAACGCCGTGGTACGAACCTTTTGGCATTACACCGTTAGAAGCAATGGCTTGCGGAACGCCGGTAATTGGTTCGAATGTAGGTGGAATTAAATATAGTGTGGAAGATGGGAAAACAGGTTTTTTAGTGCCGGCAAAAGACCCGCATGCATTAGCAAAAAAGATAGAACATCTTGTACTTAATGATGCGTTACTTGAAACTATGAAAAGAAATGCTGTAAAGCGTGTACATAAATATTTTACATGGGCTACCGTTGCCAATACGGTGCATAATTTATATGAAAAGATGATTGTTAAACAAACAAAACCCGTAAGTAAATTAATTGCGCTTCCTGAATTTTCTTTAAAGAAGAATGTTGAAAATATTTTACACGAATCATTCCTTCCAAGATTAAATGCATGATAATAAGTAAGGCTGTTTTTATTGACAGGGATGGTACACTGATAAAAGATATTCCTTACAATACAAATCCTTCCTTGATAAAATTTAATACTGATGCGGTTGAAACGCTTGCTTTGCTGAAAAAAAATAATTTTTTATTAATACTTATATCAAATCAGTCGGGAATTGCAAGGGGATTTTTTACAATTGATGAACTTGATAAAATGCATCAATCAATTCAACAAACATTATCAAAACATAATGCAGAGTTAGATGCAATTTATTATTGTCCGCATCATTCCGAAGGAAAAATTATTGAATATAGTTTTGAATGTGATTGTCGCAAACCAAAGCCCGGTTTGATTTTAAAGGCTGCAAAAGACTTTAATATTGCTTTAAGTAATTCATTGATGATTGGTGATATATTAAATGATGTTGAAGCAGGTAACACAGCCGGTTGCAAAACAATTTTATTAGATAACGGCAATGAAACCGAATGGATTTTAAATGATAAAAGAACGCCTTCTTTTACTGTTAATACCTGGAAAGAAATTGGAACTACAATTCTCACTAATAATAAAGCTGTTTTAACTGATGGCTGATTGGAAAAATTGTAAAAGTATTTTGTGTATTCGCCCTGATAATATGGGTGATATAATAATGAGTTCGCCTGCATTTCGTGCATTAAAAGAAACATTCAATTGCAAAATTACTTTGCTTACTTCTTCGATGGGCAGTTTTATTGCCCCTTTTATACCCGAAGTTGATGATACAATAATCTTTGATTTGCCATGGATTAAAACTAACAATGCTATTCAATCGCAACAATGTTTTGATATAATTGAAAAGTTAAAAACCTGCCATTTTGATGGGGCAATAATTTTTACGGTGTATAGCCAAAACCCTTTGCCAGCAGCACTTTTAGCTTTTATGGCGAACATTCCATTAAGGCTTTCTTACTGCCGCGAAAATCCGTATAATTTATTAACAGAATGGATACCTGATAAAGAACCATATTTCTTTATTCAGCATCAGGTTGAAAGAGATTTGAATTTGATTAAACAGATTGGTGCATCAACAGAAGACGAAAAACTACATTTAAGTTTTAATAAAAATGCTTATGAAACATGCGCTCAAAAATTATCATCTCAATCAATAAATCTAAATAACGACTATATTATTTTACATGCTGGCGTAAGTGAAAAGAAAAGAGAATACCCAACAAAACTTTGGATTGAAACTGCAAAACTGCTTCACCAAAAAACCGGTAAACCAATTTTATTAAGCGGTTCATCATCCGAAAAAGAATTAACTGATTATATTCAGCAACAGGCAGGAGAAAATATTTATTCTATTGCAGGCTTATTAATTATCGAAGAATTTATTGCATTAATTGCGAAAGCAAAATTTGTTATTTCAGTTAACACAGCAACAGTTCATATTGCTGCCGCAACACAAACCCCGGTTATTGTTTTATATGCACAAACAAATCCACAACATTATCCGTGGAAAACAAAATCAGT
>CAXSDU010000095.1:0-14553 GCA_964236165.1 uncultured Parafilimonas sp.
AGAATGCAGCGCTCATTGCAAAACTAAATCAGCAACGATATGATGATTCTTTAAAACTTGCAAAAAGACTACAACAGGAACTTCAGGATTCTTTACAAACAGCAGCACTGATAGCAAAGAAAAGGCAACAACAAATTGACGACTCTTTGCAAACTGTTGCAAACATTGCAAAGCAAAAGCGGCAGCAGCAAATTGATGATTCTTTGAAGAATGCAGCGCTCATTGCAAAACTAAATCAGCAACGATATGATGATTCTTTAAAGCTTGCGAGAAGAAGACAACAACAAGTTGCAGATTCTTTGCAAATTGTTGCAACTACAGCGAAACAAAAACGACAACAACAAAGTGCTGATTCTGTTAGAAATGCTGCGCTTATAGCGAAACAAAAGCAGCAGCATTATGATGATTCTGTAAAAGTTGCACAGAAACGCCAGCAACAAATTCAGGATTCATTGCAAAACATAGTTAGTATAAATAAAATAAGACAACAGGAAATTGATGATTCGCTAAAAATAGCAGCAGGAAAAAGGCAAATTATTCCGGATACTGCAAAAACTGCAGTAGCAAAATCTCAAGCCAACAGAAACAATGCACTTACGCAAAGAGACAATGTGTTGTTACAAACCTATCATATAAAAAACCCCGATATTTTAATTGAATTATTTGATAATGCCGAAATAGATGGAGACAGAGTAAGCGTTTTTCATAACAATAGTATAATTGTTAATAACCAAACCTTGCTAAGAGAACCCATAACATTTAAAGTGCATGCTGATACAGCAAACCGTACGCATGAATTTATTTTAATTGCTGAAAATTTAGGAACTATTCCGCCAAATACGGCATTAATGCGTGTTACTGCAGATAATCAGGTTTATAAATTATCTGTAAAAACAGATCTTAAAACAAATGCGAAAATCGTTTTCTATTATGATGGAAATTAGCGCTAAATATATAATGAAATATTATTGAAGTCGCATACTTAAACAGAAGTTTTTTAATATAAAATCAGCTTACAGCTAATTCAGCCTGCTGGGTTTCTGATTTCCATTCATTCATTAACTCATCAATTTTTTGATTTTCCCAATCACCCATTACGTATTGTTTTAAAGTAAATCCTTTTGTTTCATCTTTAAACAACAGGTATTCTTCTTTATCTGCTTTTAATTTATACCAAACAGAATTTCGTTGAAGAAGTAAAGATTTTTTATCACCTGTATACTCTTTCACTTCATTTTTATCCAGGTAAATAATTTTTAATTTATCATCAGGCAATTCGCAGATGTCTGTTATATAAATTCTGCCCCAGCGTAAACGTTCGGTTAAATAAAATGCGAATAAAGCAAGACCTGCAAAAATAGTCCAGAGTGAATTTGTGCCGAGGTATCCGATTGCAATAACAAAACTTGCAAAAATAACGGGACCTACAAGTGTGGGCTTAATACGTTCAAAATAATTTTTGCCACTTAGATGAATGAAGATTTCGTTGCGCATAAGAAGTATATTTTAAAAAAGAAGTTGTTGTTATTGTACGAATCTTTTTCAATAAGCTTAATAATAAAGTTTATTCGATATAGCAATTTTACTCTGAAAAGGTAAGCTTAATTTAAGTGCACAAAAAATTTAATACGCAGAGAATTATATTGAACACTAATTCAAATAATACAAACAAGTTAATCTTTTAAGCAGATGAAATGGAAAATAAGCAAGACGCTAACTAATTTGGGGAGAATGAGGGGTCTCGAACCCCCGGCCTTCAGTGCCACAAACTGACGCTCTAACCAACTGAGCTACATCCTCCGTATAAAAGGGCTACAAAAATAATTGAATTGGTTTGCACAAGCAAACAATCTTAAAGTGAATTATGATTTAATAATTGTTCAGGTCTTGTTAATTCATTTTATAAATAAATTACCTTCTTTTTTTTGATTATTTTTGAAGTTAATTAATGAAAATAAAAATTTCCGATATCATGCTGAAAAGAACAGTGCTGCCGGCAGTATTAATTATTTTATTAGGCGTTACACTTTGGGCATTTAAACAAAATAACAAGAGTGATGATTCTAAAGAACAAATGCTGCTAAGCGCAATTGGAGCTATACTGGAACAAAGACATTATTCACCTAAACCAATAGATGATAATTTTTCAAAACAGGTTTTTAAAAGATACCTCGAAGCGCTTAATCCAGATAAGGATATTCTTTTACAGAGCGACATAGATTATCTTAAAAAATACGAGCTAACACTTGATGATGAAATACATGGTGCCCCATTAAATTTTTATCCTGATGCTTCATCTATTTATCTTAAGAGAGTTGTTGAAATAATGCAATTGTATAAGCAAATCTTATCTCAGCCTTTTGATTTTTCTACACAGGAAGATATAAGTCTGGACAGAGACAGCGTTGCGTTTCCTGCAGATGAAAATGCGCGAAAAGAAGTTTGGAGAAAGCGCTTAAAATATCTCACGCTTGATCAATATTCAGACTTATTACAACAACGCGATAATAAAACAAAAGATACTGCAATAGCAAATAAAACAAACGACCAGTTACAACAAATGGCGCGTGAAAAAGTGCAATCGATTCTTGATAAAAGTTTCAACCGCCAGAAATTAATTTTTACGGGTGATGAACAATTTAACGAGTATGTAAATGTAATTACTGATTTGATGGATCCACATACAGAATATTTACCACCTGTTGAAAATCGTGGTTTTGAAGAAGAGTTAAGCGGAAGATTTTACGGAATAGGTGCTCAATTAAAAGATGATGATGGTGCTATAAAAATTGCCAGCCTTATTACAGGTAGCCCGGCATGGAAAAGTAAACAGGTGCAACCCAATGATGAAATAATTAAAGTAGCTCAAGGTGCAGGTGAGCCAGTTGATATTAGAGGTTATGCAGTTACCGATGTTGTGAAATTAATTCGTGGAGGCAAAGGCAGTGAAGTTAAAATCACATTTAAGAAAACAGATGGTTCAACACAAATTGTTTCACTAATCCGCGATGAAATTGTACAGGATGAGCAATTTGCAAGAAGCGCTGTTATAAATGATGGCAATTCTAAAATCGGATATATATTTCTGCCAGAATTTTATGTTGATTTTGAACGACCTGATGGTAATCGCTGCTCGCAGGATGTAGCAAATGAAATCATTAAACTAAAAAAGGAAAATGTACAAGGTATAATACTGGATCTGCGCAATAATGGCGGGGGTTCATTGCCAGAGGTTGTAAATATGGTTGGATTATTTATTAAAAGCGGTCCTGTTGTTCAGGTAAAAGATCGCAACGGCAAACCTGCAATTTTAAACGACAATGATACTTCAGTTTTGTATAGTGGTCCTTTAGCGGTTATGGTAAATGAATTTAGCGCATCTGCATCTGAAATTTTCGCGGCAGCTATTCAAGATTATAAGCGCGGGATAATTGTTGGTTCAGATACTTATGGCAAAGGAACTGTACAGCGCACGCTGCCTTTAGGTAAACCATTAGATCTTTTAAGCGGGCAAACAGAGTTTGGAACTTTGAAACTTACTTTTGAAAAATTTTATAGAATAAATGGAGGCTCCACACAATTAAAAGGTGTTACGCCGGATATTATTTTTCCTGATGAATATGATTATTTAAAACTGCGTGAAAAAGATCAGCCTTCTGCATTAGCATGGGATCAGTTGGATAAGGCAGATTATACAGCTTTTAATTCAGGTATAAACTGGTCTTCTGTTCAGACAAAAGCACAAAAAGATATTCAGCAAGATTCTGCGTTTAATATTCTGATAAAAAACTCACAATGGTTAAATAATAATATTGATAAAAATTATAGTCTTAATATTAGTGAATACCAAAAAGAACAAAGCATAATTAAAAAAACAGTTAAGCAAGATGATAGCTTAACGCGTTTAAATATGCCAATGAATATTCAGCCTGTTACTGAAGATCATGACAAATATTATAACAATGCCGACAGTGCTAAAGGCAACCGTTATTTGCAATGGTTAAAAAACACGCAAAAAGATTTATACATAAAAGAAACTGCAACTGTTATTGATGATATGCGCGGTTCAAAATAATTTAAATTTTAAGTTTAGAAAAGCCTCTGTTTACAGGGGCTTTTTCATAAAATGATTATGGCAGAAAATATAAAAAACTGGTTTGCTTTATATACAAAACCACGTTGGGAAAAAAAGGTAAATGCCAAGTTGATTAGTAAAGGAATTGAAAGCTGGTGTCCCGTACAAAAATTGCAACGGCAATGGAGCGATAGAAAAAAAATAATTGAAGATCCGCTTTTTAAATCTTACGTTTTTGTTCGTATAGAAGATAATGAAAAAACGAAAGTGCTCAATACTGATGGCGTTATTCAATTTGTATATTATCTTAAAAAACCTGCAGTTATACGCAACGAAGAAATTGAGTTGATAAGATCTTACCTGCTTGAAAAAGATGTACAGATATCAGTGCAAAGCTTAAGACAATTTCAGGAAAAAGATTTAGTGGTTATTAGTAAAGGTGTGTTTATGGATAATGAAGGTGTAGTAGTAAAAGGCGGCAAAAGAAAAATATATGTACGCCTGGAAAGTTTAGATCAATTAATGACGGTTGAGTTTCCTGCAGAACACCTTCAGCATAAATCAAATTTTTATCCTAATGTTTAAATAAACAGAGTTGCCGCTCTATTGTATTTTTGCCTATGTTTTCTTTATTCAGTTCAAATAAAATAAAGCCTGATCTTTCTTTTATTTCTGTAGATATGCATTCGCATCTTTTGCCCGGGCTTGATGATGGATTGCAGGAGCCCGACCAAACTTTACAATTTGTAAAAGAGCTGCAGCAATTAGGTTATAAAAAACTTATTTGTACGCCGCATATTCTTTCAGGTATATATGATAATTCACCAGATACTATTTTGCCAAAGCTTGAACTTGTTCGCGCGCTTTTAAAAGAGAATAATATTGATATGCCCCTTGAAGTTGCAGCAGAATATATGGTAGATGCAGATTTTGAAAACTATGTAGACGAAGAAAAACGTTTGCTTACGTTCGGTAAAAATTTAATACTTATAGAAATGTCTTATGCAGCTGCATCTAACAATATTGAACAGGTGATTTTTCAATTGCGGCTTAAGGGTTGGCAGCCCGTACTTGCACATCCGGAACGGTATCCATATTATCTTCCAAATCCTAAACAATATGAACGCTTTATTGATTTGGGATGCCTTCTGCAAATAAATATTTTATCACTGTTTGGTTATTATGGCGAAGCCGCAAAACATATTGCACAAGATCTGCTTAAAAAAAATTTTGTAAGTTTTGTAGGATCAGATATGCATCACGATAATCATTTGAATGCTTTAAAAAGTCTTGCTTCTAAAAAAAGTTTTTATAAACTGTTTGAAAATATCGAGCTAAAAAATAAAGACCTGCTTTAATCAATTTTAATAAAAAATATGTTGCGTATATTAATTGATATGGACGATGTAATGGCTGATGCTGTTGCACGTTTTATAGAATGGTACGAAAAAGATTTTGGAGTAAAGTATTCCAGAGAACAATTGCATGGAACGAAGCTTAGCGAAATTGTTCCGCCGGAAAACAGGCAAACAGTTTTAATGTATCCGCATCAAAAAGATTTTTTTAAAAACTTGCCTGTAATGCAAGACAGTAAAGAAGTAATAGAAGCATTGAATAATAAGTATGAAGTTTTTGTTGTTTCGGCAGCAATGGAATTCAAACATTCACTATATCCTAAATTTGAGTGGCTTGATGAGCATTTCCCTTTTATACCCTGGAAGCGGAGGGTTTTTTGTGGTGATAAAACAATTGCCAAAGGTGATGTGCTGATTGATGATCACGATTTTAATTTATCTGTTTTTACAGGCAGACCAATTGTATTTACAGCGCCACATAATGTTCATTATACAAAGTATGAAAGAATGGATAAATGGAGCGAAGCGCATAAATTTTTCGATGAACTTCTTTCCAAATAATTTATCGCTACCATATAAAAAAAACTTCCTAAACAGAAAGCTTTAATTTTTATTTGGATAAATTTATTATCCGTTCATGCTGGCAAGAAATTCTTCATTACTTTTTGTGCCGCGCAAACGTTTTAATAATTCTGTCATAGCTTCTTCTGTATTCATATCATTAATATATAAACGAAGAATATTCATACGTTGTAAAACATCACGGTCAAGTAAAAGATCATCGCGTCTTGTAGAAGAAGCAACCAGGTCTATTGCAGGATAAATTCGCTTATTTGCCAATCGCCTGTCAAGCTGCAATTCCATATTACCAGTGCCCTTGAATTCTTCAAAAATCACTTCATCCATTTTACTTCCGGTATCAATTAATGCAGTAGCAAGAATAGTTAATGATCCGCCATTTTCAATTTTACGCGCGGCACCAAAAAACTGTTTTGGTTTTTGCATTGCATTTGCTTCAACACCACCGCTTAAAACTTTTCCGCTGGCAGGTGCAACAGTATTATGTGCACGTGCAAGACGTGTAATACTATCTAATAAAATAACTACATCGTGTCCGCATTCAACTAAACGCTTCGCTTTTTGCAACGCAATTGTTGAAACTTTTACATGTTTTTCTGCAGGCTCATCAAAAGTAGAAGCAATAACTTCTGCCCTTACGCTGCGTTCCATATCGGTAACTTCTTCAGGTCGCTCATCAACTAAAACAACCATTAAATAACATTCCGGATGATTGGCAGCAATAGCATTTGCTACTGCTTTTAATAACATTGTTTTACCCGTTTTAGGTTGAGAAACAATTAAGCCACGCTGACCTTTGCCAATGGGTGTAAATAAATCAATAATGCGTGTTGAATAATCGCTCGGTGTTGTAAAAATATTTAACTTCTCAAAGGGAAATAACGGAGTTAAATAATCAAAAGGTACACGGTCTCTAACTTCTTCAGGGCTTTTTGAATTGATGCTTTCAACCTTTAATAAAGCAAAATATTTTTCACCTTCTTTAGGCGGACGAACTGCACCGAAAACTGTATCGCCTGTTTTTAATCCAAATAATTTTATCTGCGAAGGCGAAACATAAATATCATCAGGAGAAGATAAATAATTGTAATCACTGCTGCGCAAAAAGCCATAGCCATCAACCATCATTTCCAAAACACCTTCAGCTTGTATTATACCATCAAACTCTACGTTGAAAGCAGGTTCTTTTTTTGTCCATTGTTTAGAAACTGCAGGCTCTGCCACCTCTTCTTCCTCTTCTGTTTCATCAGGAAAAGCAATAGGATCATCATTGCCAAGCATACTTAAAAGATTAGCGCCCATTTTAGTTAAAGATTCATCTTCTTCAATGGGTGCTTCTATTTCAGCAGAAGTTTCACTTTCAGTCGCAGCTTCCTCTTTAGGTTTAATTTTTGGTCTTGCACGTTTAGGCTTTTCTTCCTCTTCGTCATTACTTTCTTTTACCGGTGGAGCCTTATGTTCTTTACGTACTTTTTCTGCTTTTGGCGCTTCCGTCATCACTTCAGCTTCTTCAGTACTATTTGCAGTACTGGCTTTTATTGTGCGTTTGCGTTTAGGCTTTTCAGCTCCGTTTGTTCCGTTAGCTGCAGGAGTTAGCGCTTGCTTATCAAGGATTTTATAAATTAAATCCTGTTTGTTTAGATGCTTTGCATCGGGTATGCTAAGGTGCTCTGCTATATCATGCAGTTCAGGCACCAGCATGTCGTTTAATTGAAGAATATCATACATAAAAAATAAACCCTTAGAATAGATATTTAAAAAATAGGAGAAATTTTTGTTGGTTAATCAGGAAACAGGCGAGTATAATTTGATTGGGCAATAGTGCTTGTTTCTGATGCAATATTACATTAAAAAATTAAAAACAAATAAATTTTTGCTGTTCTTTAAATAAGAATTACTGCATCATTATTTTGCTTTGCCAAATCTAAAGATGCGAGTTTACCAACACCATCTGTTGCACCTGTTATTAATATAGTTTGTGTGCTCATAAATTTTTTGAATGATACATCAATTATTGTTCCTCACCGGGTCTGCGACAACGTTTCTTCCATTCTTCACGAAACTTTGATCGTTCTTCATCACTCATATTCATCCATTTTTGCCTCCATGGCGGTCCGCCGCCGCGCCACATTTGCGGGCGACGATTTGAGAAACCTCTTCTATAACCAAAAAATAAAATTCTGCATAAAACAAGCAAACCAACTGCCTGCGAGTAGGTAATTTTTTCTGTATGCAATACCGGTGGAAAAATAAAATTCCATAACAGCATTACAATTAAACCCAGCAGAAACACAGCCGCGATTATAATAAATGGCAATTCAAAAAACAACCTTTTTCTTTTACGATACATAAAGTAAAGTTTAGTAATTCATAAATTCATTATACAAATCTTCGAGCCGTTTACGCAGGTGTTGCACTGCATAACGTTTTCTTGAAATAATTGTTTTTAATTTTTCGCCCTGCATATCTGCAATCTGTTGCAGTGTTTTATCTTCAAGTTCATTCAGCACAAAAACATCGCGCTGGTTTTTCGGCAGCTCTTCTAACGCATCCAATAAAGTTTCCCAAAATAATTGTTGCAGTTCTTTTGCATCAGGCGTATTCTCATTCGATAAAAAAATATCTGCAATGTGCAACCCTTCTTCATCTTCATAATCATTTTCATCAAGCGACTCATTTTTTTTCTTACGGTAATTATCAGTTATTTTATTTCTTGCCACACGATGCAGCCATCCGCTCATGCTGTTTATTTCTTCCGGCGAAGATTGATTACTCAGTTGATACCATACATCCTGCAAAATATCTTCGGCATCTTCGTTAGAAGCAACACGGCTGCGTATAAAGCCAAACAGTTGCCTGCCGTATGCTTTTATAGTTTGTATAATATTATTTTGTTCTTCGGCTGTGCCAGCCATCAGCGCTTTTTTTGATGAAGACGTTGCAAAAAGAAAATTACTTTAAATACTTGCAATAGCTTTATGATAATCTGCGGCAATATGTTTAGAAGAGATTTATTTTAACATCAATTTTTTAAGACATTATTTTTTATTTGCTAATCTCTTTTTTACAGCAAGAAATATCATTAAGAGTTCTAAAAGATATTCTATAAAATTTTTCTTTTCCACTTTAAGATGATGATGCACTTCCATGTTAGTTTTTAGTTTGTAGCGTAATATATCATTCTTTCCAAACATTATTATTCCTGTTACTGTCCGGCAATTTATTTTCCGAATCAATTATTACAGATTGAATTGACTGTGTTGTTTTTAAATGAATAATGTGTGTATTGCTTTGCATCCATGTTTCAACAGGTAATTGCATTTTCATTTTGCTGCCATCTTTTAAAACAATTTCAAGCGTTATTGGCAAAGCCATTTTTTGCAGATTAATGATTGAAATATCAGCACCATTTTTTGCATTATTATTTAAATAAGATACAGATTGAACAGCAACATCAAATTGCCAGTTATTATAAAACCATTCTTTCCAAAACCATGAAAGATCTTCACCTGTTTCGTTTTCCATCGTTCTGAAAAAATCATCCGGCGATGGATGTTTATACGCCCAGTGTTCAATATATTTTTTGAAAGCATAATCAAAACGGTTACTGTCCAAAATAACTTCCCGCAATAAAACCAAACCAAATGCAGGTTTAAAATACACCAATGGATGACGATATTTTTCTGTAAGCATATCTGCTCTTGCCATCATGTTTGGCGCACTGCTATCTTTTAATAAGGGAATAATTTCATCTGCAGGATTTCCTTTTCCTGGCGCATATTCGCCATCGCGTTTTGGCGCATATTCGCCATTGTTAAATACATCTGCCGCGTACACATCAATAAATGTATTAAAACCTTCATCCATCCAAGCATAACGGCGCTCATTGCTGCCAACGATCATCGGAAACCAGTTGTGCCCGATCTCATGTGCAGTAACCCAATACAGTTCGCCCGCTGTATCATGCCAGCCATCAAACACAATTCCCGGGTATTCCATTCCGCCTGCCATGCCCGCTTCATTTACAGCAACAGGATATGGATACACAAACCATTTTGCAGAAAAATATTCAATTGATTTTTTTAAATATTCTGTTGCTCTTCCCCAGGCGCTGTCGCCGGCACTTTCAACCGGATAAACAGACATAACAAGCGATGTTTTTCCGCCGGACAAATTTACTTTCGCTGCATCCCACATATAAGCTTTTGATGCACCGAATGCAACGTCGCGTGTGTTAAACATTTTAAAATGCCAGCTTTGCATTTTGTTTGTTGCATTGATTTCATTTTTCACGTCTTCTGCAGAACGAATCATAATTGTTTTATCACTCTTTCGCGCTTCGCTCAATTTTTCTATTTGTTGTGAAGTCAACACTTCTTTTTCATTTTGCAATTCGCCACTGCCTGCAACGATCATTCCTGCAGGCACAGTAATCGTATAATCAAAATCGCCATACTCGCAATAAAATTCACCGCTGCCTAAAAAAGGTAACGCATCCCATCCATGCAAATCATCGTACACACACATGCGCGGATACCATTGCCCTATCTCATAAATTTTTCCATTTTTTGTTTGAAAGAAATCTGTTCTGTTACCGAATGTTCCGGGAATAGTGTAATGATATTTTATGCTGATATCAATTTTATCTTTTGATGATAAAGCATCAGGCAAGCGAAGCTGCAGTCTTGTATCGTTTATTATATAATCAGCCTTGAAATTTTTTCCTTTGTATTGAATAGTTATGCTATCAAAATGATAACCTTCCGTGTGAGTATTGCCTTCATCTTTTTTGGGGCGCTCAAATGCTGTATAAAAATTGGAGCGTGCATCTTCACGATAAGTATTTTGATCAATCTCTACCCATAAAGACGACAATGCATCAGGACTGTTATTTGAATAATGTATTGTTTCGGTTGCAATAAGAATATTATTGATTGTGTCTATTGTTGCATGCAATAAATAATCTGCACGATTTTGCCAGTATGAAGAACCAGGTGCGCCATTTGCAGAACGAAATTCGTTTCCATTTTTTGTATATAAATTTTGCGCAAATATTTCATGCGGATTAAAAACAGGTTGAATGAAATTTGTTTGCGCTGCCAATGAAAAATAAAATGGAATAAAGGTTAATAAAACTTTGATGTGCTTATAATTCATTTTATAAAAATTATTGGAAATAATTATGCTTGAAAGAAACAAGCTTAATAACAAATTTAAGTAAGACAAAAAACAGTTTTAATTTTTCTAATGAAGCTAACTTTTATTTAATCTTTTTCTTCTTGTAAAAATAATAAGCAGAATGCCGCTCAACTCAATATTAATCCCGCAACAAATTGTACAGATTCAAATAATTATTTAATTATCACGCAATCGAAAACAACATCAAAATAATTAGTGAAACGAAAAGTAATCTTACCCAATTTGATTATTTTTTAAAGTACTTTTTAATTGCCTGGCATTATTTATTGCAGCCATAGTTGCCGTATTATTAAAAAAAATGTATGCAGTTTTATAAGTACTATATTGATTTAAGTCATCAGCAAAATTTTTTATTATTTCTTTTGAATATTCGCTGAAGTAAATTTTTTCAATTCCATGAAAGCGATAATAAACTGTTGATGTATTCGCAATAATCTCCGGTGATAAATTTTTTATACTGATGCCACAAAAAGAAATATTGTTTTGCGCCAATGCATCATACACAAAATTATTCCACCAGCTTATGTGGCGAAACTCTATTATATTATTAAATGTATTATCAAGATTTAAAATGATGCGTTGTAAAAGATCTTCGCTGTAAATAATTTTCGCAGGCAGCTGAAATAAAATTGTTCCTGATTTTTCTTTTAAACCTTCGCGAACAGTATTGTAAAAATCATTCAATAAACTTTCTACTTCAGTAAATTGTTTATAATGTGTAATAAGTCTTGGTGCTTTCACAGAAAATTTAAAACCAGCCGGACTTTTATCATACCATTTCTGCAGCATTTCAATTGTTGGAAAGCGATAAAAAGTTGTATTAAGTTCAAGGGAATTAAACTGTGTGCAATAATATTCAAACCATTTGCTCTGCGGCAAACCTTTTGGATAAAAAACTTCTTTCCAGTCTTTATTATAAAATCCAGAACAACCAATAAAGTATTCCATGCTTTCATCAATGCAAAAACAAAACCATATTAGTAATAATTTTTTAAAATAAAATCACTTTTTAAATATATTATATTAATAAACATTTTTGTTTACATTCATTATACATGCAGTTAATTGAGTTTACAGATAAAGGTTTGTTTTGCCGCGCCGGTAATTTTTATATTGATCCATGGAAGCCGGTTGATTATGCCATCATCACGCATGCGCACAGCGATCATGCAAAATTTGGAAGCAAAAATTATTTATGTCATACACTTACAAAACCTTTGCTGCAAGCGCGTTTAGGCGATAATATTTATGAAACACTTGAATGGAATGAAACTAAATATATCAATGGCGTAAAAGTTTCATTGCATCCCGCAGGACATATAATTGGTTCATCGCAAATACGTGTTGAATTTAATAATGAAGTGTGGGTTGCAAGCGGTGATTATAAAGTTGCGAACGATGGTTTAAGCGGCGAATTTGAACCAGTGAAATGCAACGTATTTATAACAGAATCTACTTTCGGCTTACCAATTTATACATGGAAAGATCAGGAAATTATTTTTGAAAATATGCGCAACTGGATTCTTGCTAACAAAGCAATGAAGAAGTCAAGCATCATCATTGCATATAGTTTAGGTAAAGCGCAACGTGCATTAAAAGCATTGGAAGATTTTGATGAAACTATTTATATGCATGGCGCAACATACAATATGCACCAGGCTATAATTA
The DNA here is from genome assembly GCA_964236165.1 of uncultured Parafilimonas sp. GTDB lineage: Bacteria > Bacteroidota > Bacteroidia > Chitinophagales > Chitinophagaceae > Parafilimonas. Next base: position 12,877 of record CAXSDU010000095.1, read on the forward strand.
ACGCAAATATTTATTTACCTAAAATAAATGCTGAACGTATAACGCCTGAAACACCAAAAGAAAAATTAAAAGAATGTATTGTAATTGCGCCGCCGGGTGCAGATGGTTCTTCGTGGATGAAAAAATTTTCTCCATCATCCATTGGCGTTTGCAGCGGATGGATGCAGGTTCGCGGAAATGTTAGAAGAAAAAATGTTGATGGTGCATTTATATTAAGCGATCATGCAGACTGGAATGGATTATTATCAGCTATAAAAGAAACGCAGGCAGAAAAAGTTTATGTAACACACGGCTATCAATCAACCTTTAGCCGTTATTTAAATGAGCAGGGAATTTGGAGCGCTGAAGTAAAAACTGAATATGGAACGGAAGATGAAGAAGTAGTTGCAGAAACAGCAGAAGATAAAAAAGAATTAGCTGATGGTGAATGATGAAAATATATACATTGAAGCATCAACAGAACATGATGCAAAAGATGGAATGGCTTTGTTCTCAGAGCTGGTAACCTTATTAGGTTCATCAACCAAAACATTAGAAAAGCAAGATGCTTTAATAAATTATTTTTCACTGGCAGATGATAAAGATAAAATTTGGGTGATTGCATTGTTCAGCGGCCGCAGACCAAGGCGTTTGGTAAATTCATCTTTGTTGCCGCAATGGTGCATAGAAATTAAAAATATTCCTGGCTGGATATTTAGCGAATGTTATGGTTCGGTTGGTGATATGGCAGAAACAATTGCTTTGCTTTTGCCTGATGCTACAGAACAAAAAACACAATCATCTTTATCATTTTACATAGAAAAATTAATATCGCTTGATAAGCAGAATGAATTGATAAAGAGAGAATTTATCACAGGCTGCTGGAACACGATGAATAAAGATGAACGTTTTGTTTTTAATAAATTATTGACAGGAAATTTTCGCATTGGTATTTCGCAAAAGCAAATGGTAAATGCTTTGGCAAAAACAGTAAAGCTTGAAGCTTCTGTAATTGCGCACCGCATCAGCGGCAACTGGGATCCAGTAACAACTTTATATGATGATTTATTGAGCGAACATTCTACTTCAACAGATTTTTCAAAACCATATCCTTTCTATTTAGCTTATGCGCTGGAAGAAAATCCGGAAACATTGGGTGATGAAAATGAATGGCAGGCAGAATGGAAATGGGATGGTATTCGCGGCGAGCTCATCAAACGAAATAACGAATTATTTGTGTGGAGCAGAGGTGAAGAATTGATGACAGATAAATTTCCTGAATATGCAATGCTTCAGCAAAAATTACCGGAAGGCATTGCTCTGGATGGTGAAATAATTTCTTTAACGAATGCTGATGTTCAAACAAATGAATTTACTATTTTACCTTTTGCATTATTGCAAACAAGAATCGGAAGAAAAAATGTTACATCAAAACAATTAAAAGAATCGCCGGTCGGTTTTATTGCTTATGATTTATTGGAATTTGAAGGCGAAGATTATCGCAATAGAACATTGGAAGAACGCAGACATCAGCTTGAAAAAATTATTGCTGCTGTAAATGATCCTGTATTAAGATTATCACCTATCATCAATTTTAATAATTGGAATGCGCTTGCTGAAACACGCACAACAAGCAGGGAAATAAATGCAGAAGGCATTATGCTAAAACGAAAAGCATCTATTTACCAGGTTGGCAGA
>CAXSDU010000096.1:0-11972 GCA_964236165.1 uncultured Parafilimonas sp.
GATGCTGCAAAATTTATTAATGCAATATGCCCTTTGTGAACCGGCATAAACTTACCGATGACAAGACCGCGTATCATGCTGGCTGAGATGAATAAGTTTTATATTCTTTTATCCAATGCAATAAACCGTAGGTTGCAATAATGGTGAAGATGAAATATTCAACACTGTAAAATTTTACACCTTTGATGTAATATAATACTGTTGCTATAACATCTATTATTATCCAGATGATCCATGATTCTATTTTCTTTTCGATCATGTAAAATGTTGTAAGTATGCTCATAACTGTAATAAGCGAATCAACATATGGATAAGCACTTGGTATAGAAAATATATTTGGAAAACATTCATGTAAATTACTTGCAAACTGACCGAGCAGAAAAGTACCAACTACTGCAATAACAACACCCGATAATAACTGGTTTCTCTTCATATAACTAACCTTCAATTCCTGTTTTTCATCTGCTTCGTTTGGTTTGGGGTTTGCCCAACGCCACCAGCCAATAATATTTGTTACAAAAAAGAAAACCTGCAAAAACATGTCAGGGTAAAGTTGTATCTGGAAATATAAGATTGCTGCAAGTATAACATTTATAATACCAATTGGCCAGCTGAGAATATGCGCTTTTGCTGAAAGCCATACTGCAATTAATCCAAATGCGACACCAGTAAATTCTATATAGCTCATGGAGTAGCCAAGCAAATGAAAAAACTCTTTATTTACATCGAAAAATTCTTTCACTAAAGCTTTTATTTACGTTCAGGAAGACAATAAAAATATTATTTCTTGTGATTGCTATGTTATTTATCTTTTAAAAAACACCGTAATTATTCCCCCAACCTCGCGTTAAGCCATGGCACACAAATTGCCCTATCATACACATATTATTTTTCACTTTTAAAAATTAAAATTATGTCTAACGAAAATGAAAGCCTTGGTAATAAAATTAAAGATACCATTGATGATGCTGGTACAGCTATAAAAAACTCTGCAAAAGATTTAAAAACAGGTGCAGAAAACAGCTCAAGAAATGCAGACAACGAAGCAAACAAAGCAGCTAATGATGTAAAGGGAGAATCAGGAAATATCTTTGATAAAATAGGCGCTAAAGTTAAAAATTCAGTAGGCGATGCAAAAACATCTTCTGAAAATGCAGCTAATTCTGCAAAGAATGAAACTGAAAAAGCCGGCAACAAACTGAACAATGAAGCGAATAAAGCGGAAAGAGACGAAAGAGACAGAAACGAAATTTAGTAGAAACATTTTTACATAAACCGGGACATTAATCCCGGTTTTTTTATTGGCTATAATTCACAAGCTCATAAAATTAGCTTAAGATGAAAGGCTGCCGGATAGAAGCGGAAAGCCCACAGCGAAACGCAGTGTATCCAGGACTTGCAGCAAATAGCCGGAATTACTGCCGATACTTATTCATGCGCTGACAGCCCTAAAAACTTTCAATGAAACTTTTCTTCCCTTTCCAGCATCTCAATAATTTTTATTATACGCTTTTGTTTGGTTTCTTCTTTTTTTGCGGTTTGTAAACGAAAAGCAATGGAAAAAAGATTAGTACGGTTTAAGGTTTTAAAGAATGCCGCTGCTTTTTTATTTTTACTTAAAGCTTTTAAAAAATCTTCCGGTATTGTCATCGTGCTTTGTGCATCGTAAGCAGTTTGCCACGCGCCGTTTGCTTTGGCAGCTTCAATGGCTTTCAATCCTGCAGGTTGCATTGTGCCTTCTTTTATCAGTCGTTCTGTATGTTCAATATTTCTTTTGCTCCAAATACTTTTTGTATGCCGCGGAACAAATTTCTGCAGCCAATATTGTGCATCATAAGGATTTGCCTGCCCGTCAATCCAGCCATAACAAAGCGCTACATCTAAAGCTTCTGCATGTGTTACTGTTGGCTCATCAGCAATTTTTTTTGCTAACATAAGCCAAATGCCTGTTGACTTATCATGATTTTTTGTTAACCATGTTTGCCATGTTTTTAACGATGCAAATTTTTTTGTTGGTAATGGTTGTTGTTTAGCCATTGTATAAAGTTTAGTAATTGTAAGAATTGATAAAAGCCTGATATCGTTTTATTGAAATCCTGCTATCTTATGTAACTAAATTAATCACATATATTATCATCTTTAATTACGGTTTCAACTTTGCAGCGTTCGCGCATTATTAATAATCGCTTGATCTTCTTCCGTAGAAATTTTTTTACTCTTCTATCTTAAGTCTGAAAAATATTTGTGCTGATGTTTGTTCTAATGCACAGGCAATTATTTTTTTTTGCAATATTTATAAAGTATCAGATTCTTTTTTCAATTGTCCAGTGATGACCAAACGGATCGGTTAAATCTCCCTGCCTGTAATTATATTCATAATCTTTTACAGGCGATGTTTCTGTTGCGCCGGCTGCTATGGCTTTAGCTGCAACAGCATCCGGATTCTCTACAAATAATCCTATAATAACGCTGATGCCGTTTAATGTTTGCGGACTCAATTCTTTTTTTTCAGGTGTTTCTTCATGCAAATGAAATATTGCATTTTCTATCATCATCTCTGCAACATGCGCACTGCCATCATCATTATTCCAGCGGCGTAATTCTTTTGCATCAAAAGCTTTTGAGTAGAAATCTATTGCATCTGCAACATTTTTTAAATAAAGTATCGGTGCAAAAAAAGTTGGCATTTTATCCATATCATTTTTCATGTAGAATGCATTTTTATATTTGCTAATATCAGTAATTAAAAACAATGTTTAATTTATTGTACAACTTTATAAACTGTTCCATCAGTTTTGGTTAAAATATAAATTTCTCCTTTATCATTATTTCCAAAATGCAGATCAACTCTGTCATCACCACAAATTTCTTTCAGCGTTTGTTGTTTGCCATTAAAAGATATTTTCCATTCTTTTACAATCACTGTTTTGCCTGATTTAATATCAGCCATATTTATATAAAACAATCTTCCGCTATAAATATCACCAAACAAATACTTGCCTTTTAATGCAGGCACAGCGTTGCCGTTATATTCTAAGCCACCACAAATTGCTTTGCCTTCATCATGATCAAACATTGCAATCGGGTAAGTAACATGATATACTGAATCATCAGCGGGCAAAGGATAAATCTTACTTAGATCACCATTTGGATGCAACATAAAATTACCTTCTCTAATTGGCCAGCCATAATCATGACCGGGAAAAATATAATCAACCGATTCAATTTTTGACTGACCAATGTTACACGCGATCATTTGCCCTGAATGCGTCCAGCTAAAACGATGCGCGTTTCTAAAACCATAGGCATAAATTTCTTTTACGCTTGAATCATTATTTTTTACAAATGGATTTGATTGAGGAATTCCATATTTTTTATTACTGCTGTTGTTGCCGCGCGGATCAATACGCAAAATAGTTCCCCATATTTTTTCTTTATTATGTGCAAGGAAAGGATAACCATTTTCAACGCAGCCGCCATCACCAACAGAAACATATAAAAGTCCATAATCATTATCGCTTTTATGTGAAAGCGGATTGAACGCAATTTCCTGCACACCATGAATACTGCTAACCATATCAACGCGCAATAATTCTTTGCTTGTACCACTAAATACACCGGCATTTGGATCTTCTGCTTTCCATTCAGTAATTACCCATTGCAATGCAGGTTTAATAGAATCAGGAAGCTCAAAATCTGCTTTTGTAAAGCCGGCAGTTTCTGAATGTGTAGTATAAAATAATCCGTTTAAATGAAACTCCGGATCAAAAGCAAAACTTCCAAAACCTGTAGCCAGCCCGGGTTCGTTTATAAAATGCGGCCGCATCTTTTGCATATCCATATATACAGTAGCTTTTCCGTTTTCAATACTATATAATTTACCACGCAAATCAACTATAAACAATTTACCGGTTTGCGGCTGCGCATTTAGCTGGGTTATTCTTGCCAAAGGTTGTTTACCGGAATCGCTGGAAGCAGGTATTTGTATTATCTTTTGAAGATTTACAACTGTTCCGGTAAACTGAATTTTCTCAGGAATAGGATTTTTTATCGCATTTGCAGTATCTGTATCAATGCTTTTGCTGTTTTTATATGTATTGATATAAGCAATGATGGCATTTATTTCATCATCTTTTAAACCCGAAAATGAAGGCATTAAAGTTTTATATTGATCATACAATTGCTGTGCATGCACATCGCCTGATTGAATAACGCGGTTTGGGTTTTGTATAAACGTGTGTAATTGATCTTGCGTTTGTTTTATAGTAACACCTGATAACTGCGGACCAATGGCATTTTGTTTAAAATTGTGACAACCGCTGCAATACTGTGTAAACAAAACTTTACCGTTATTAATGACTATTGCTTCTGTTGAAATTTTATTTTCTTTGGTTGATGAATTACAGCTGATAAAAATTAAAAGCAAAGCAAGAACTGCATACACACAAATCCATTTATCTTTAAACGTCTTTAATTTAATACGCATCAGCTAAAATAAAATATTGAGTTATTAAATTGTAATTTATTTCTAATTAAAGCCCTTCTAAATAATTACTTTTAATCTAAGATTATGCTTACTGTATTTTAATAAGATAGCATTATATTAACCTATAACTTTAGTACCTTTGCCGCCTTTGATTATTGTAAGTTAAAATTTATCATGAACGCAGCTCCAAAATTTATCCAGTTAAAACCCTCTTTTCATACAGAACTAAAAAAGCGTATTTCCCAGTATTTTGAAACTACAGGAAAATCAATGGCTGGCAACTATAAATTATGGACTAAAGCTGCGATATTAGTTGCAGTACTTATAACACTTTATATACATCTTGTTTTTTTTACACCGGGCGTTTTTTGGTCAATTGCAGAATGTGTTTTATTGGGTGCTACAGTTGCGTCTATCGGTTTTAATATAATGCACGATGGTGCACATGGCAGTTTTAGTAAATCTCCTGTATTAAACAAAATGGCGGCTGTTACATTAGGGTTTTTAGGTGGGAGCCATTTTATGTGGAATGTAAAACATAACATTATTCATCATGCTTATACAAATATTGATGGTGTGGATGATGATATTGATGCAAAACCTTTTTTAAGAATGGCATCAACACAAAAAAAATATAAGTTTCATCGTTTTCAACATTGGTACTTTTGGTTTTTTTATTGCTGGTTATACATCTACTGGATTTTTTTTTCAGATTATAAAAAATATTTCACCCGCAAAATTGGTGATATGCCAATAAAAAAAATGGCAGTTAAAGATCATTTTTATTTTTGGATGTATAAAGTGATAAGTCTCGCCACATTTATTTTAATACCAATGCTTATGATAGGTGTTATAGATACTATCATAGGTTATTTTGTTATGACAGTTGTTGCCGGCTTTATTCTAAGCATCGTATTTCAGCTTGCACATACAGTTGAACATACCCATTTTCCAATGCCTGATGAAGCATCCGGAAAAATGGAAGATGAATGGGCAATTCACCAGTTAAAAACTACAGCAAATTTTGCTACCAGTAACCGTTTAATTTCCTGGTATGTTGGTGGTCTTAATTTTCAAATTGAGCATCATCTTTTTCCAAAAATTTCTCATATTCATTATCCTAAAATAAGTAAGATTATTAAGCAGGCTTGTAATGAATATAATATTTCTTATGTAGAATATCCACGCATGTACCAGGCAGTAATTTCGCACGTTTCTTTTTTAAGACAAATGGGAAGAGCCTGATTATTTTTCTTTTAGTTTCCACAAAATAATTCCAGTTGCAACTGCAGCATTTAAAGATTCTGCTGCACCAAATTTTGGTATACAAATTTTCTTTTGAATAAAAGGAATAATTTCATCATGAATGCCTTTTCCTTCGTTGCCGATAACAAGCAAGCATTCATTAATTTTTTCTGTTGCGTTAATATCATTACCGTTTATTACAGCACCACATATTAATATATTATTGTTTGCTAAAAACGATTTTAGTTCAGTATAAAAAATATTTACCCGCACAAAACTTCCCATACTTGCTTTAATAACTTTGGAATTATAAACATTTGCGGTATCGTTCGATGCAACTATATTCTTAATACCAAACCAGTCTGCAGTGCGAATAATTGTTCCAAAATTGCCCGGATCCTGAATGCTATCAAGCACTAAGGTTATTTTGTTTTTAAGATCGGCGATTTGCTCTTTAGAATTTTTATAAACTATTGCCAAGGCTTTATTTGGTGTTTCAAAATCTGAGATGTTTTTTAATTCTAATGCCGATACTTCTGTTACATTTTCAATATTATCATTTTCATTAAGCCATTCTTTAAGCGCATAAATTTTTTTTATTTTAAAATCTGAATGTATAATTTCAGAAATAATTTTTGTACCTTCTGCAACAAAAACATCTTCAGTATTCCTGTTTTTTTTATGGTATAAACTTTGAATATATTTGACCTCATTCCTGCTCAGCATCTTGTATGATTTTAACAGCCAGAAAATTTTTATTGTATTTTTTTACGTCTTGTATCATTTTTTTTATTTCATCTTGTGCAAGCGAAAAATTTCTTTTTTTCGACAGCGTAAACGTTAAGAATTATCCGCTTGATACACCATTTGTTTACAATAATAAAATAAACATAGATGAAAAGATAAGCAAAGATGAAAAAACACGTTTGCAGGAAAACCTGCTTAATTATTGGGCGGATAGTTTGTTTGCAAGAAGAGTGCAAAAGCTTGGCGTGTTCTATAGTTTAAAAAATCCTCCTGTTTTTGATACAACTACATTAAGTATTACAAGGCGTTTCATGAACAGTTTTCTTTTTTCACAAGGTTATTTTAATATCACATTAAAAGATACATTTTATATTGATACTTTTCAAAAAAAGAATAAACCTGCGCAGTACAGAACTACTGTTATTATGGATATTGATCCCGGCAAAAGAACAATTATTGATTCGCTTACATACAATATGGGCGATACAATATTGAAACGCATTGCCAAGAATTTTGCAAAAGCAAGCGTAATAACGCCTGGTAAAACACCTTATTCAAAAGAAATACTGGCTGCCGAATTAGACAGACTTGTAACGTTGTACCGGCAAAGAGGATATTTTTTTTTAAAGCGTGATAATCTTGCAACGCTTATTGATACTACAAACTCCGCTTTATTACAACTTACATTAGATCCTTTTGAACAGGCAGAGCTGATTGAGCAGGCTGCAGAAAAAAGAAATAATAATCCTACTGCTGCTGTTACAGTTATGCAGCGCAGGTTTGCTGATACAAGTGTTGCGGTAAGCGATACATCTTTCTTGCGAAAATTCCATGTGGGCAATATTTATTATTATCCTGAAACACACTTTACAGAATTTCCGGATAGTATATTAAATAATTTGGAACAATTTAAACGCTTATCAAATAAAAATTCTACTATCTATTACAGGCAGGGCTTATTTAAACCAAGGCTTTTCAGACAATTTAATTATTTACGTTCAGGCAGAATTTATAATGATGATCTGTTTTACAGAACTATTAATACGTATGGTCAAATTGGTTCATGGAAACAGGTTGATACAAGAACCGTTGTACGCGGAGATTCAATAGATATACATTATTTTTTATACCCGGATAGAAAACAAAATATTACTTATAATCTTGAAGCAAGCCGTAATACAGGAGATGTATTAAGCTCATCTAACTTTTTTGGATTAGCACTTAACATTACTTACCTAAATAGAAATGTTTGGAAACAGGCTGTACAATCATCTACCAGTTTTACCAATGGTGTTGAATTAAGTTTCAACAAAGCACAAACTAATTCTTTACTGCAGGCATTTCAAATCTCACTTGGGCAAACTTATACTTTGCCACGAGCTTTTATTCCTTTTAAAATAACACATCCCGGCAGAATAGATTTTGGAAGAACTGTTATAACTGCGAATGCTTCTTACTCTGACAGGCAGGATTATTTTAGAATAAGATCTTTTGTTGCAGCTTATGGCTACAACTGGAAGCTGAGAAATAAAGTATGGCAGGTTCGTTTTCCAAATGTTGAATTATACTCGCTCGATACTTTGCCGCAATTAGCAATTGCTTTTCAAAAAAATCCTTTTTTAAGAAACTCATTTAATACAGGTTATGTAATTAGTGCTCAAGGCAATCTTATTATAACATATAATGGTAAAAATGGTATAACTAATTATGCAAGCTTTTCCGCAGAAGAATCTGGAGTGCCCGGCTTAAAAGCCAGCAGAATTTATCAATATATAAAAGGTGTTGCAGAGTATAGAAAATCTATTCCACTAAATAAAACTACTTTGGCTTTGCGGGCACTTGCCGGTGTTGGTTATAATTACAATAGTTCAGGGCGCTTTGGTGTAACGCTGCCTTTTTTTAAACAATTTGTTGCCGGCGGGCCAAACAGCATGCGTGCATGGGGGTTGCGGCAGCTTGGTTTAGGTTCTTCGTTATTAAGTGATACGTCATCATCATTCAGAGATCGTTATGGAGATATGCAGCTTGAAGCAAATGCTGAATATCGTTATCAGATTGCGCACTTTACAAGTGTAAATATTGGCAGTGCTTTATTTGTTGATGCAGGAAATATTTGGAATATTCGTAAAGATCCAAATAATCTGAATGGTGAATTTAATATTAACAGGCTTGGACAGGATATTGCAATTGGCGTGGGTACAGGCTTGCGTTTAGATTTTAATTATTTTTTGATAAGGATTGATATGGGTATTAAATTAAAAGATCCTGCACAGCTTGAAAATAATGGCTGGCTTGATATTAAAGATTTTACCTGGCGTAACCGTGAGTTTGAAGCAATTGGAAGACCTCCAAGAAATAATTATGCTGTGCAATTAGGCATTGGCTTGCCTTTCTGATGCAGCTTTTTTTATTTTTATTTCTTCCTGAAATATTGCAGGCCCAATAGCATCATCAACCAAAAAATTTCCTATTCTTGTTCTGCGCAGGCTGCTTAAGTATGCACCAGCTTGCAAAAATTTACCAAAATCGTTTACCAAACTTCTTATATAAGTTCCTGTAGAACAAACTACTTTAAAACTAATTTCGGGCAGGTTTATATTTGTTATATCAAATGAATAAATATTAATTTTTCTTGGCTCCAATATTATTTCTTTACCTTTTCTTGCCATGAGGTAAGCTGGTTTTCCATCTTTTTTTATTGCAGAATGTATAGGTGGCGTTTGTTCAATTTCGCCAACAAAATTTGAAGTTGCAGCATAAATTCTTTCTAATGAAAGATTCGATACATCAATAAAATTTTCAGGTTTACTTTCTAAATCAAAAGTTGGTGTAGAAGCACCAACGGTCATTGTACCTGTATATTCTTTTTCCATATTCATATATTGGGAAATTTTTTTTGTAAAACTTCCTGTACAAACGATTAATAAACCTGTAGCCAGCGGATCTAAAGTGCCGGCGTGACCAACTTTAGAAACGCCGGTTGATATTCTTATTTTTTTTACGACATCAAAAGATGTCCATGTATAAGGTTTATCAATTAAAATTATTTTACCATCAAGATAATGCTGCATTGATGCAGGCAAAGGCTTTTGTTTCATGCATTATTTCTTTCTACCTAAAACTTTTATTCTCTATAACAACCTGCAAAATAAACTGAAACAAATTGGTAAGATTTTGGTAATTCACTAAAATGAATATAATTAATTAAACCTGTAACGTTATTTTCTATCTATGTAAAGTTTAATTAACAGCATGAGAAATAACTCCGTACGCTTACTTAGCACATTCTTAATATTTACTCTTTTTTATTGTATTACATCATCATGCAGAAAAAATTCTGGTGTAAATAGCAGGAGACCCACCGGTGTAACAATAACAAGCAACATAAAATATGGCTCAAATAAAGATTGGCAGGGCGGGCAGCAAAATCTTGTTCTTGATGTTTATACGCCGCCTGCCAGTTTAAATACACAAAAACTTCCACTTATTGTATATGTACATGGCGGTGGTTTTTTAGATGGTGATAAAGTGGATAAGAAAACATTAATGGTAGATTTTGCCAATGAAGGATTTATTTCTGCTTCTATAAATTATCGTTTAGGATGGACGCAGGGAACTAATTGTAATGGCGATACAGTTGAAGCAAAAGAAGCTGTTTACAGAGCCGTGCAGGATGCTAAAGCAGCTATTCGTTTTCTTGTTTCCAGCGCGGATGAATATAACATTGATACAAGCCGCATTTTTTTAAGTGGCGAAAGTGCCGGTGCAATTACGGTATTATCAACAAATTATTTTACCCAATTGTATGCAAATAATCTTATTCCCGGCGTGGAAGCTAAATTAGGCGCATTAGACTTTGCAGATAATAATATAATAACTACTTTTTCTATTAAAGGTATTGCCAGTATTGCCGGTTGTTTAAACAGCCCTGGTTTAATTACAGCGACTACTGTTAAACCTACAATATATATGCACGGTTTGTTAGACAATGTAATTCCGTATGATAGCGGCACCAATTATAATTGTAGAAATTATTCAAAATGTTATGGCGATTATTATCTCTATAATGTAAGTAAAAATCTTGCACCAAGCGTAATGCATCTTGATTCAACCGGTGAGCATATTATATATGATGAACTTTTTATAAAAACCAACCAGGTTTGCTTTTTTAAGAGCATTATGCAACACAATATAAACAAAGGTTATTTCACCAACAACGCTTCAAGCTGTCCTTAAAAACACACTATTTATTAACTAATTCTTTTCTAAGTCTTAATATATTACTTTTGCCGCCTTTAAATTTATTTATGGCAAATACATCAGATATTTCCCGCGGCATGATTTTAAAACTTGATAACAGTTTATATTCTGTTGTTGAGTTCGGTGAAAATAAAACAGCCCGCGCAGCTGCAAAAGTGTGGGCGAAATTAAAGGGCGTTGATAATAACAGAACGATTGAAAAAACATGGAATAGCGGAGAAAATATTTTTCCTGTGCGCGTAGAAAAAAAAGCTTACCAGTTTTTATATAAGGATGATAGTGGCTACAATTTTATGGATAATGAAACATTTGAACAAATTGCGTTGGCAGAAACTATGATTGATGCACCGCAATTTTTAAAAGAAGGAGGCGAAGTTTTCGTAAACATAAATACAGAAACAGAACAACCGATTGCTGCAGAATTACCAGAAAAGATTGCTTTTAAAATTACTTATACAGAACCCGGTTTACGCGGCGATACGGCAACGCGTGCTTTAAAAAATGCAACTTTAGAAACAGGTGCAACTGTACAGGTTCCATTGTTTGTAAATGAAGGTGAAACTGTTCGCATTAATACTAAAACCGGTGAATACGTAGACAGGGTAAAAGAATAATTCACGAATGGTGAATCTTCAAAAACGAATGATTTATGCAGGTTACTAAATAAACTTATACTTTCTGCTCGCTGTTGAACCCTCGGAGGTTTTATATTTCACTTAATTTAAAAATCTCATTTTCTCTTATTCCTTTTTTTGTTTGATGCAATTTGCAGCATTCATGTTGTGCATCATGTTCAAAAAATAAAACGTAATTATTTTCTGATGCTTCTTTAAGAAAATATTTTTTTTCCTGCAATGTTGTAAGCGGAAACATATCATACGCCATTACGTAAGGCAATGGAATATGTGCAATTGATGGTAGCAAATCAGCCATGAAAACAATTGTTCTGTCTTTATATTTTATTTGCGGCAACATCATTTTTTCTGTATGCCCGCTTACAAAACGAATTGAAATATTTTTTGTAAATGATATCTCACTTAGCTTATCATTTTCATTATTTACCATTTCAATAAACTTTAACTGACCGCTTTGTTCAACCGGTAGAATATTTTCTTTTAAGAATGAAGCCTTTTCTCTTTCGTTCGGATATATGGCCCAGTTCCAATGTTCCTGGTTACTCCAGTAAGTTGCATTTTTAAAAGCAGGAACTAATTTATCTCCTTCTTCAATTATA
>CAXSDU010000096.1:11982-12759 GCA_964236165.1 uncultured Parafilimonas sp.
TTTTTCACCATCACGTATTATACTACCGCCACAATGATCAAAATGTAAATGCGTGAGAAAAACATCGGTTATATCATCTTTGCCAAAACCATGTGCAGCTAATGATTTTTCAAGCGTTGCATCGCCATGCAAATAATAATGACTATAAAATTTTTCGCTTTGTTTATTACCGATGCCGTTATCAATCAATATTAATTTTCCCTCATCTTCAATCAGTAAACAACGCATTGCCCATGTACATAAATTATTTTCATCCGGTGCATTTAGTTTACACCATATACTTTTTGGAACAACGCCAAACATGGCACCACCATCAAGCTTAAAAAATCCTGTTTCTATTGAATATAAGTTCATGTTTTTAATTCAAAAGTCAAAAATAAAAAAGTAAAAATCAAGCAAATTAAATTGTGATGCTTTGTCTCTGTTTTCTCAGCGTAGCAAATAAAAAAATCAATCCAAGTAAAAAAAATATAACTAATGCAATTATTGAATTACGCATGTTGCCTGTTAGTTCCTGTACAAAACCAAAACTAAACATACCGATTACAATTGCTACTTTTTCTGTTACATCATAAAAGCTAAAGAACGATGCAGTGTCATGCGTTTCGGGCATTATCTTGGCATATGTAGAACGGCTTAAAGATTGTATACCGCCCATTACCAAACCAACAACAGCAGCAACAATATAAAACTGTAGATCTGTTGTAATAAAATAAGCATAAATACATATACAAATCCATATCACCACCACAAACATCAGCACTTTAAAATTGCCAA
>CAXSDU010000096.1:12811-14539 GCA_964236165.1 uncultured Parafilimonas sp.
CGACAGTTTTGCCATAATATAAGCCCCGGCAATAGCTACGATTTGTATTACTAAAATGCATGCGATTAGTTTTGATGTAGCAAGTTGTAAAACCTGGCTGCCAAATAAAGTTGCTGCAAGCATTACAGTTTGCACGCCCATGCTGTAAAAGAAAAAAGCAAATAAATAAGTTTTTAATACCGGCAACTGCTTTACCTGTTGCCAAACGTTATTTAATTTTTTAAAGCCGTTGGTAAAAATATTTTGTTTTTTATTTTGAGGACGTACAAGTGATTTTGGCAAATTTGTAAAAGTAATTTGCGCAAATCCCAGCCACCACACACCAACCAATAAAAATGATAACCGTGGCGCAAAACTTTCATCTTTTATGCCAAACAACTGTGGAAACAAAACAAAAAGTAAACAAACAATTTGCAGTAACACACTTCCTATATAACCCAAAGCAAAACCTTTTGCGCTAATGCGGTCCTGGTCTGGCTCAGCAGCAATTTCAGGCAAATAAGAATTATAAAAAACAAGACTTCCACAGTACCCAATGGCTGCGAGAATTGCACAAAGTATTCCAAGCAATAAAGTGCTGCTGTCAAACCAATATAAAATACAACAGGCAATACTGCCGAGATAGCAAAAAAATTGCATGAACGATTTTTTATTGCCTTTATAATCTGCAATGGAAGAAAGTATGGGTGATATAACAGCAATAACCAAATACGCAAATGCAATTGAATAATTATACAATGATGCACTTTCAAATTCGTGCCCCATAAATGTTACTTTATGACTGATAATTTTTCCTGCAGCATTTTTTGTTGATGTAATGGCATCGTAATAAGCAGGAAAAATTGTTGAGGTAATTACAAGATTGTAAGCGCTATTCGCCCAATCGTACATTGCCCATGAATTAATAACTTTTTTGGAAGCAGTTTGCATTTGGAAGCAATTTAGTAATAATGAAATAAAAATATTCAGTTGAATCTTTTGGAACTATAAAAAAATAAATAAAAGAGATTTGTAACCGATCGGTTTCGTTTCTATATTTGTAACCGTTTGGTTACTTAAATTTATATTATGCGCAGAGATGTATTCCAGGCAATTGCCGATCCAACAAGAAGAAAGATATTAAATCACCTTGCGTATGAATCTTTAAATCTGAATTCAGTTGCCAAAAAATTTAATTCTAGCAGACCCGCAATTTCAAAACATATTAAAATACTTACTGAATGCGGGCTGATAAACATTAAACAGCAAGGCAGAGAAAGATATTGTGAAGCCAAACTGCAAAAGCTGAATGAAGTTTCTGAATGGATAGAACAGTATAAAGTTTTTTGGACAAAGAAATTAAATGCACTGGATGCATTTCTTTTGAAAGATGCTTCATCAACCAGGCAGAAAATTGAACGCAAAAAATCTGTAGCAAAGAAATCAGTTAAAAAATTTTATCAACAAAAATATAAAAATGAATAATGAACCATTTGTAATTGAACGCATCTACAATGCGCCGGTTGAAAAAGTTTGGAAAGCTCTCACCGATAAAGATTTAATGAAGCAATGGTATTTTGATATTGCGGCATTTAAACCTGAAGTGGGTTTTGAATTTTCATTTGATGCAGGAAACGACAATAATAATTATACGCATTTATGCGAAGTGTTGGAAGTTATTCCTGAAAAGAAATTAAGTTAACGTGAGTTCGGGATAAGAAAAAGATTAAAGCAGCAAAAAAGGTGCTT